>NZ_LFVW01000150.1:0-21176 GCF_001182915.1 Kitasatospora sp. MY 5-36 | reverse complement strand
CGCGGCGTCGGTACCGACCGCCAGGGGGAGTGCGCCGGAGGAGGCGGGCACCGGGCTCAGCTGTACGCCCACCAGCACGCCCGCCAGGACCAGGGCCCCGGCCAGGACCGCCGCCGCGCCGACGGCCGCGCCCGTCCTGACGGCCCGACGCCCCGGTGCCCCGGCGGGCTCGGTGGGGTAGAGCGGGTCGACGGGCGGAGGGCCGTCGAACGCCGGGCCCGGCGGGAAGAGGCTGGTCGGGCGATTGTCCGTGACCGGGACCAGCTCACCGCGGACAACCGCGGGGCCGGTCGTGGCCGGGGCCATCCGGGCCACCTCCAGGTACCGGCCGGCCAGGGCCGTGCGTACCGCGAGGAGGTCCGTGTGCAGGCGCCGGAGCACGGGCAGGTGCGCCGGCACCCCGTCGGCCACCGCCGGCTCCGTACCCGGCTGTCGGCCACCGTCGGCCCCGGCCGGTGACTGCTCCTGGTCGACCAGGAGCCCCATGGCGCGTTGCTCCTGCTCCGCGGTCCGCCGTGCGTCGTACGCGCTCTCCCGGATGCGGCGCACCTCGTCCAGGCAGCGCGTCGCCTCCAACAGCCGGGCCCGCCGCTGCCCCGCATCGCCCCCGCCGGGCGGCAGCGGCGCGAGGGGGGCCGGCCCGTCCGCTCCAGCGGAGCCCAGTTCACCCCGTAGCTCGGCCACGATGGCGATCAGCACGCGGATCAGTTCCTCCGCCTCCGCCACGCCGGCCTCGGCCTGCTGTTGCGCCTGCCTGGCCAGATCCAGTGCCTGCCGCGCGTCCGACCGCCCGGCCGCGGGCGACGGGAGTCCCCTGGCCGCCAGGCCGGCCCGTTCGTGCAGCTGACCGGCCCGGGCCAGGAGCACCGCCTGGGCCCGGGGGTCCGTCACGCGGTCGTGGATCAGCTGCCGGAGCAGGTGCCACGGGATGTCCTTCTCCGCGGAGCGGTACTCGCTCCAGCTGGTCCTGCCGGCCGGGTACCGGCGCGCGAGTTCGCGGACGGTGAGCCCGGAGGTCACCTCCCGCACCAGCCCGGCCAGGTCGTTCGCCTGCTCGGTCTCGCCCTTGAACCGCCCCTGTGGGCGTCCGGCGCTCCCCATTCCCTGCCCCCTGCCGTGTCCGTGGTCAATCCGGGTTGTCCGCTGTTCACCTGGGCCGCGGCCGAGTCTTGTAGATGGACAATCAAATACGCCCGCACTGTGGGAACTCCACCGGGTCTTCGGACAACTTGTCGCAGCCTGCCTGCGACGGGACACGCAGGCCGGGACCTCCGGTGCCGGAGCCGGGGCTGCGCCGTCCCGCGGCGGCGGTCACCCGACGGCCCCGGACCTTGGCAACCACCGCCCTCGAAGGAGTTCTCGATGATCAGGAAGCACCTCGCGACGGTCCTCGCGGCCACCGTCCTCGCCGGAGGTTTCGTCGGCCTCTCCGCCGGCGCGGCCCACGCCTCCGCCCGGGTCAACAAGTGCGGGAGCGCGTACGACTTCAAGCAGAGCTGGGACATCACCGACAACTCCAGCGCGGCTCCGGTGGTCGGCTTCATCGACATCTACTACAACAGCGGGAACGGGTACAACTGTGCGATCGCCCGCGGGCGCGACGCGGCCGTCACCGGCCAGCACGAGATCTACGTCGCGATACGGCGCTCCGGAACGGACGGCTGGATCGACGACGGCGCCGGCAGCAACTACACCCAGTACGCGGGCCCGGTCTACGTGTACGCCAAGGGGTCCTGCATCGACTTCGTCGGTGGGCTGAAGTACAACGAGTTCACGGGGCAAGGGGCCTCCAGCTACAAAGCCCAGCACTGCGGCTGAACCCCTCCGGGCGGCAGGGCCCGTTCGAGCGGGCCGGCCGCCCCCTGACGGGGCGCCGGGGAGTCGGCACCACGGACCCCGAGCACCGCGACCGGGCGGCCGACCGACGCCAACGGGGGCGGTCGGCCGCCCGACGTACCACCCGGCGGCGACGCGATCCAGCAACGCACCACCCGCCGCCGGCAGTTCCGCGCGGATCGCGGCAGCGGTCCGCGAACCCCGGCACTCGAAGGAGTTCTCGATGATCAGGAAGCGTCTCGCGACGGTCCTCGCGGCCACGGTCCTCGCCGGAGGTTTCGTCGGCCTCTCCGCCGGCGCGGCCCACGCCTCCGCCCGGGTCAACAAGTGCGGGAGCGCGTACGACTTCAAGCGGAGCTGGGAGATCAACGACATCCACAACGTGGCCGCGGTGGTCGGCTTCATCGACATCTACTACAACAGCGGAAACGGGTACAACTGCGCGATCGCCCGCGGGAACGACGCGGTCGTCAGCGGCCAGCACGAGATCTTCGTCGAGATACGGCGCTCCCGCGACAGCACCTGGATCAAGGACGGTGTCGGCAGCAACTACACCCAGTACGCGGGCCCGGTCTACGCGTACGCCAAGGGGGCCTGCATCGACTTCATCGGGGGGCTGAAGTACATCGAGTTCTCCGGCACCGGTGACACCGGCTACAGCTTCGAGCACTGCGGCTGAGCCGTGGCCGGGCGGCAAGGCCCGCTGGAGCCGGTCCGGCCCGCCCGAGGCCTGCGCGCGTGGGGTGGGGTTATCCCCACCCCGCGCACGCCGGTCGCCACCATGGTTCGTACCCACCGCCGTTCCTAGCCTGGACCCCGTCGCTGACGGACACGATCCACGAGGGATGGCAGCACCATGGCAGCCCGCCACCACCGCCCGGAGTACGAACCGCCCGAGCCTCACGCCCCCGCCCGCCCCGCGATCGGACCGCGCGCGGTGCGGCGCGGCCACGGGCGCGGCGTCGGGACGGCGCACGTGGTGCGCGGGGTCGACCTCGCGCCGGGCCGCGGCAGCTCCACCGCCGCGTCGGGGGCGGCGGCATGAGCAACGGACTCGCGCGCGCCTCGGTGCGCTTCCGGCCGCCTTCCTTCGCGGGGACCTTCGTCGCCCTGCTGTTCGGCGCGGCGGTCATCATGGGCTGCGGCACCCTGTTGCAGACCGGCATCACCGCGAGCGTGCCCCCGGTGCGCTACGCGCAGGCGCCGGTCGTCGTCGCGGCCGGTCCGGACATCGGGATCGTCCGCAAGGTCAACAAGAAGGAGAAGGCCGTCGATCGGCCGGTGCCCGACCGGCCCCGGGTGGACGCGGCCCTGGCCCAGCGCATCGCCGCCCTGCCCGGTGTCGCGGCGGCCCGTCCCGACACCGCCTTCCCGATCCAACCGGGTCCGGCCGCACCCGGCCTGACCGGGCGGGGGTTCGCGGCGCTCGGCATCGCCGGCGGCGCGGACACCCTGGTCGAGGGCCGCGCCCCCGGCCCGGACGAGGTGGTCCTGGACGCCGCCACCGCACGGGACGCCCGGCTGGCACCCGGCGCGAGCCTCACCCTGGTCGCACCCGGCGGCAGCGGCACCTACCGGATCTCCGGCCTGGCCGCGCCGCAGAACGCCGGCCCGACGGCCTGGTTCGCCGACGCGGTGGCCGGGCAGCTCTCCGGTCACCCCGGCTGGGTGGACGCCATCGCCGTCCAGCCGAGCGAGGGCGTCGGCGCCAAGGACCTCGCCCGCCGGCTCCGCGAGGCCCTGCGCGACACCGCCGGCCCGCAGGCCTCCGGGGCGTCGCCCACCGGGATCAGGGTGGTCACCGGCGAGGACCGCGGCTCCGTCGAGCAGCCTGGGCTCGGGCAGAGCCGGACGCTGCTGATCGCGATCGGCGGATCCTTCGGCGGCACCGCCACCATGACGGCCGTGTTCGTGGTGGTGTCCACCGTCGCCCTGGCCGTCGGTCAGCGGGCCCGCGAGTTCGCCCTGCTGCGCGCCGTCGGCGCGACCCCCCGTCAGATCCGCCGCACGGTCGCCACCGAGGCGATGCTGGTGGCACCCCTCGCCGGCCTGCTCGGCCTCGTCCCGGGTGTGGCGCTGGCCCGCTGGTGGTTCGACGGACTGGTCTCGCGCGGCGCCGTCCCCGAGGGCGTCGAACTGGACGTCGGAGCGGTCCCCGCGCTCGTCGCCGTCGCCACCTGTTCGCTGGCCGCGCTGGCCGCCGGCTACCTCGCCGCGCACCGTCCCTCCCGCCTGCGCCCCGGCCAGGCGCTCGGAGAGGCCTCGGTGCCGGCCGGCCGGGCGGGCGTGGTGCGGGCCATCCTCGGTCTGGCGGCGGTCGTGGGCGGCGTCGTGCTGGCCGCCGTCGCCGCCGGCCTGAGCGGTGAGAACGCCGCCAACACCGCGCTCGGCGTGGTCATGTGCTTCCTGGTGGCCACCGCCCTGCTCGGCCCCTGGGTGGCCCGGGTCGCCGCCGGAGTGCTCGGCCTGCCGCTGCGGGCGGGCGCGGGCGGCACCGCCGGATCGCTGGCCGCCGACAACGCCCGGGCCGACGCCCGCCGGCTGACCTCCGCGATCACACCCATCGTGATGGTCAGCGCCTTCTGCGGCACCATGCTGTTCATCCAGAGCAGCGTCGGGCACGCCACCGGCGAACAGCTGCGTGCCGGGGTCGTCGCCGACCACGTGCTCGGCTCCACCGGTCGCGGCCTGCCCGCCGCCACCGCCGAACGGGCCGCCGAAGTGCCCGGCGTCGAAGCCGCCGTGGGCGTGCTGCGCACCGGAGCCGTCTACCGCTCCGACGGGAAGCTCCGCTCCGCCAACGCCCTCGGCGTGTCCGGCGATCCGGCGAGGCTGCCCCGGGTCCTCGACCTGGGCGTGCGCAGCGGCTCGCTCGCCGACCTCGCCCGGGGCACGGACACCGTCGCCCTCGACGCGGCCCTCGCCGACAGGCTCGGCCACAGCGTCGGCGACCGCGCCTCCTTCTGGCTCGGCGACGGCACCCAGACACAGCTGACGGTCGTCGCCACCTACGAACGCGGCCTCGGCTTCGGGCAGTTGATCCTGCCCCGGGCCGCCGTCGCCGCACACGCCGCCGTCGCCTACGACAGCCAGGTGCTCGTCGCGGACGCACCCGGCGCCGACCGCGCGGACGTCGCCGCCCGGCTGGCGAAGCTCCCCGCCGAGGCCCCCACCACCGGGGCCGCCACGATCGGAGGGCTCACGGTGGCCGACCGCGCCGGGTACGTCGCGCAGACCGACCGCAGGCGCGAGGCCGGCGACTGGGCGAACTCCGTGATGGCGGCCGTCCTCGGCGGCTTCGCCGCGATCACCGCCGCCAACACCCTGGTGATGACCGTCCTGGACCGCGGCCGCGAGGTGGCCCTGCTCCGCCTCACCGGCGCCACCCGCCGCCAGATACGCGGCATGATGCGCTGGGAGGCCCTGCTGGTGGCCGCGGCCGGGCTGCTGCTCGGCAGCCTGATCGCCTGGATCACCCTGGTCCCGATCGCCCGGGGCCTCGCCGACGCCCCGCCGTACGTCCCGCCGGGCACCGCCCTGCCGCTGGCCGCCGCGGCCGTGGCCCTCTGCCTCGCCGCGACGGCCCTGCCGGCCCGCGCCCTGCTGCGCTCCCGCCCGCTCGCGGCGAGCGGCCGGCGGTAGGCGGACAGGGGTAGGGGAACCGTCGGACCGGGGGCGGGACGTCCGTCCCGCCTGCCGCCGGACGGGTGAACCCTGCGCGGGCCGGTTGGCGCCCCGGCTGCCGCTTCGCCACCATGACGTCCGCGAACCACCGTTCCCGTCCGTCCGACGCCGACGGCGGGCGGTGACCCGCCCGAGAGCCGCCGGTGCCTGCCGACCGCACCGCAGCCATCCGACGATCCCAGGGGGAACCCGTTGCCCCAGACCGAGAACCTCACAACCACTGTCCCCGGAGCACGGCTGGTCCCGATGCACCGCATGGAGCTGCCGCCCGTGGGGCCGCCGCGCCGTGAGCAGTTGCCGAACGGCACTCCGATCTGGCTGGTCACGCGCTACGACGACGTCCGCCGGGCCCTCGTGGACGCCCGGTTCAAGCGGTCGCTGCTGTTCGCCCCGGACGCGCCGCCGCTGAGTGGCACGCCCAACCTGGGCAGCGACCGGGACTCGATGTTCCACAAGGACGGGATCGAGCACCACCGGATGCGCCGCGTCTTCCAACGGGCGTTCACCCCCGGCGCGATCGAGCGGTCGCGTCCGTGGGTGACCTCCGTGGTCGACCGGCTGCTGGACGACCTCGTGCGGCTCGGCGCCCCGGCCGATCTGGTCACCGGGTACACCAGGCCGCTGCCGAGCGCGGTGATCGCCAGGATGATGGACCTCCCCGGCGAGGACCTCGGACGCGTCCGGGACTGGACCGAACTCGCCTTCGCCACCGCCGACCGCGACCCCGCCGAAGTCAGCCGCGCGATGCGGGAGTTCACCGCGTACGTGGCCGGGCTGCTCGCCGGCCGTCGGCGCGCACCCGGCGACGACCTGGTCAGCGCCATCGTCCGGGCCGCGGACCGGGAGGGTGAGGTGTCCGAGCGCCAACTGGTCAACCTGGTGTGCGGGTTGATGGTGGCCGGACACGAGACCAGCATGACCACGCTGGCCAACGCGGTGCTCTACCTGCTCGCCGAACGCCCCGACGCCTGGAAGCGCATCGGCTCGGACGAGGCGGCGGCCGCCCTGGCGGCGGAGCGGCTGCTGCACACCATCCCCCTGGGGGCCAACAGGGAACGCCCCGGAAGCCTCCTTCGTACCGCCGAGGAGGTCGAGCTGGGCGGCGTGACCATCGGCGCCGGCGACATCGTCGCGGCCGACCGCACCACCGCCGGCCGGGACCCGGGCGTCTTCCCACCCGATTCCCTCAGCCGGCTGTTCGACCCGCTGGAAGCCAGCACCCTGGCCTTCGGCGCCGGTCCCCACTTCTGCCCCGGCGCGTGGCTGGCCCGCCTCCAGATGCGGATCGCTCTCCACCGTCTCGCCGCCCGCCTGCCCGGCCTGCGCCTCACCCTGCCGACCACCGGGATCGAATGGCGGCTGGGCACCTCCACCCGCAGCCCCCTGCACCTGCCCGCCACCTGGTGACGGACCGGCCTGGTGCCGGACCGGCCGCCACCGATGCTCCGGGACGGCCGTCCTCGTGAACGCCGGTGTCCCGGAGTCCAGGCGCCCGGCGTTGGCAGCCTGCTCGGGTGTCCGCGGGACGGCGACGAGGCCGACCTCGTAATGCAGCGCCTCCATAACGGAGTTCATTCCGGCGTGCGATACGAAGGCGGTGGCATGGCGGAGTACCGCCAGTTGCGGGAACCGCGACCGGACGTCCACCCGGCTCGGGATGGCGCCGAGTACGGCGGCATCCGTATCGCCCACGGTCATCGCCAGCTGCCAGGGCCCGTCGGCGATGGCGTCGATGCAGGCGCGGTAGAACTCCGGGTGACCGTTGAAGACGGTGCCCGGTGAGACATACAGCAGTGGCGCGTCGGGGTCGGGCGGCGACCCTCGGTCTGCTCGCGACTGCCCATCGAGGGGCCGACGAAGTGAAAACGTTCGTCGAAGCTGTCAGCGGCCGGCTGGAACTCCCGCGGGACGAACACGAGGTTGAGCCCGTCCGCCATCGTCATGGTGTCGGCGACACCGAGCGGGACGCCGTACTCGGTGGAGAAGGCCTCACAGTCAGTGTCAGCACGGGGACATCCTGGCGGCACCAGCGCCGCAGCGCCATCGAGATTCGCGACTCGCCGCAGCCGCCGGCGGCGATGATGCCCGGGTCGCCGTCGAGCCCCGCAGTTCGACGTCCTCACCGCCGGCGACCCTCCGGTAACCCGTTGGATCGGTCATCCGTGCTCTTCTCGTACGACTTTTCGGAGTGGATGGTCAATTGTGAGATCGACGTATTCATCTTTCCTGCGCGGATCCATTCCAGGAATCCGGTCGATAGCACATCACGGCGACTGGATGTCAATTGGTCGGCGGCTTCGTCACGCTTACGGATTACCACGAGACATCTGGCCTCGATGTTTCGTGGAACGATGCGACGGTACTGAAAAATGACGGACCGGCAGGGGAAGGAAAAGAACCATGGGAGCCTCTCGCGGCGGACCGATCGAATCCGGGCGGAGCACCCTGCTGTGACCGCCACCGTGGAGCAGACGCTGCACCACCAGACCGGTGCCGGGCTGCCGGTGCCGTTCGCCGTCGCCGGGACGGGGGTGCACCTGCCGCCGGCCGTCGTCACCAACCAGGAGCTCACCCGCACCCTGGACACCAGCGACGAGTGGATCACCAGCCGCACCGGGATCCGTGAGCGCCGGCGGCTGGCCCCGGACCTGGCGACCTCCGACATGTGTGTCGCCGCGGCCCACCCGGCCCTGGAGGCCGCCGGGGTCGGGCCTGCCCAGCTGGACGCGGTCGTCGTCGCCTCCTACACCGGGGACCAGCCGCTCCTGTCGACCGCGTTGATGGTCAAGGACGCCCTCGGTGCCCACCGCGCCCTGTCCCTGGACGTCACCCAGGCGGCCTGTGCCTCCGGCATCCAGGCCGTGCTGATCGCCGCCCACCTCCTGCAGAACCCGTCCATCAGCACCGTTCTGCTGCTCGCGGCCGACTGCGCCTCCAGGATCACCGATCCGACCGACCGCACCGCCGGGGTGTTCTTCGGAGACGCCGCGGCGGCCGTGGTACTCGCCCGCACCGACGAGGCCGGAGCGGGCCTGCTCTCCTACGACCTGGGCTCCCAGCTCTCCTATGGCGTCCAGATCCCCGCCGGGGGCTCCCGGCTGCCCACCACCGCGGCCACCGTCGCCGCCAGGGAGCACTACCTGCGGATGGACGGCCGCGCCGTCTGGAACACCGCCACCACCCGGCTGCCCGAGAGCATCGCGAGCGCCGCGCACCGGGCCGGGGTGCCGGTCGACCGGATCCGGCACTTCTTCCTGCACCAGGCCAACCTGAACATCCTCACCGAGACCATGACCGCCCTGGGCGTTCCCCGCGAGCGCGTCCCCGTCACGGTCGAGCGGCTGGGCAACACCGGGTCGGCCGGGCTGTTCACCGCGCTCCATGCCACGATGGCCGGAGGCGCCCTGCTCCCGGGGGACACCTATGTGCTGTCGGGGATCGGTGCGGGATTCCAGTGGGGAACCCTCTGCCTCCGGCACGCCTGACAAGCTGACCCGGGGTCAACCGAGTTCGTTCTTGTGGACGACGCCGTCCTTGACGATCAGTCGCAGGTTCCGTTCGGGGTCGGCGAGCACGGACAGGTCGGTGGTCGGGTCGCCGTCGACGACCAGGAGGTCGGCCCAGGCGCCCGGCGCGATGACGCCGAGCGGCGCGGCGCGGTAGGGGTCCCGGCGGCCGGACAGGCGGAACAGCTCGGCGTTGCCGGAGGTGGCCGTCCGCAGGGCCTCGACCGGGCCGAGGTGGCCGCCGAGCCGGACGAGCATCTCGTTCTGCCGGTGGGCCTTCCCGGGGTCGAAGACCAGGTCGGTGCCGAAGGCCAGCCGCACGCCGTGCCGCACCGCCCAGCCGATGGTGCGGGCGACGCCTTCGCAGACCTCGCGGTTCTTGCGGGCGCTGTCCGGGGAGGCGTAGTGGTGGTCGTCGACCTCGAACGGCTGGGTGCTCAGCCAGACGCCCTGCTCCGCGAGGTGGCGGACGGTGTCCTCGTCGAGGAGGTGCCCGTGCTCGACGCAGCGCACCCCGGCCCGTACCGCGCGGCGGACGCCTTCGGAGGTGTAGACGTGCACGGTCACGTAGGTGCCCCAGTCGGAGGCCGCGGCGACGGCGGCCTCCAGCTCGGCCGGGGTGAACTGCAGGACGTCCAGCGGGTCGAACTCCGAGCTGACGCCGCCGCCGGCCATCAGCTTGATCTGGGTGGCGCCCTTCCTGAGCTGTTCGCGCACCGCCGCGAGCACCCGTTCCGGCCCGTCGGCCACCCGGGTGAACCCGAGCTGCTCGCTCCTGGCCGGCGGCCCGCCCAGGGCGGTCGGGGCGTCGTGGACCGTCCCGAAGTCCCCGTGGCCGGAGGTCTGGGAGACGGCCGCCTGGCTCGGGTAGATCCGCGGGCCGGGGAACAGCCCGCGGTCCAGCACCCGCCGCAGCGGTTCGGTGTCGCCGGCCATGTCCCGCACCGTGGTGAAGCCGCGCATCAGCATGGAGCGGGCCGCGGCCAGGGCCTGGTAGTAGACGGTGCCGGTCGGGGCGAGCTGGAGCTCGGCCATGGTGCCGCCGGCCGCGAACAGGTGGACGTGCGCGTCGGTGAGCCCGGGGATGAGGGTGCGGCCTCCGCCGTCGAGCACTGTCGCGCCACCCGGGGGACCGGACGGGAAGGGACGGCCCAGCACCACCTCCGCGATCCTGTCCCGCTCCACCCGGACGTACCCCGGCGCCGCCTCGGCTCCGGTCCCGTCGAAGACGCGCACGTTCGTCACCAGCAGCCCGGCACCCGCTTCGTCGACACCCATGCCGCCATCTTCGGCCGGTCACGGAGCCGGGACCAGGGGGCCGGACGGATCGGGTCGGTCCGGCGGTGCCCGGCCGGCAGCCGACCGGCCCGGCCCCGGGTGCGTCCGGGGCCCGGAATGCCGGACTGTGGGGGAGTTGATCAGGGTGAGGGCACGAGTAGGCGGGAAAGAGAAGGCCAGGGGGCAGTTGTCGGACGCGCTGCTGTCGCGGAGGGCCGATGCGACGGGACGGACGAATGGCGAACTCCCTGCTCGCGGTGGTGAGCCGGGACTGGATCGGGGCGCCGGTCGCGCTGGCGGTGGCGGCAGCGGGCGGTGGCCTCCTCGCGGTGGGGGCGGCCTGGTCGGTGGCGCTCGCTGGCCTGGCGCTGGCCGTCGGGGTGGTGCTGGCGGCCGGGGCCGTTCGGCACCTGGTGCTGGTGGCCCGGGAGGCGCGGGCGCATCCGCCGCCGGGGCGGTTGGTGGACGTGGGCGGTCACCGGATGCACGTCCTCGCCGAGGGGCGGGCCGGGGCGGGGCCGACGGTGGTCTGGATGCCCGGCGGGCACGCCCCCGGCGAGGACCTCCGGGAACTGCACACGATGCTGTCGGCCCAGGCCCGGTCGGTGCTGGTCGACCGCCCGGGGACTGGCTGGAGCGACGTCGGGCCCTTCCCCCGGACGACGGCCGCCGAGGCGGCGGAGCTGCCGGCGGCGCTGGAGGCGGCGGGGGAGCGGGCACCCTTCGTGTTCGTCGGCCACTCCTTCGGCGGGCTGCTGGTCGCGAACGTGGCCAGGCGCCGGCCGGACCTGGTGGCGGGGCTCGTCCTGCTGGACCCGACCCCCCTGGAGGTCATCGCCTTCGCGCCGCCCTACGGGCAGCTCGCGGCGCTGCGCCGGGGCGTCCTGCTGGCGGCGGTGCGGCAGCTGTTCGGCGCGCACCGGGGCCCCGGCGGCCGGACCGGGCCGTGCTGCGCCGCCGCGTCGATCTTCGCCGAGCTGTCGCCGTCCGGGCTGGCACAGGTGGGCTGGGACACCGTGGTGTACGACGGGGACCTCGGGGACCTGCCCCTGGTGCTGGTGGTACCGCGGGACCTGATCGGCGGCGAGGCGGTGCTGGCCGGTGCCCGGGACGCCGTCGAGGCCGAGCGGATCAGCCGCTTCTACCTCCGCAGCAGGGTCCGCTACCTGGCGGCGTCGACGGCGTCGAGGCTGGTGCACGCACCGGCGGGGACGGGTCACGACTTCCCGCACGAGGCGCCCGAGTTCGTGGTCGGCGTGGTCGGGGACCTGGTGCGCGAGCTGCCCCCGATCAGCCCATGACCGTCCGCGCGGAGTCCGTCCGGACCGGGCGGCGACGGGAGAAGGCGCCCAGGTCGACCACGGTCCCGGTGTGGTCGCAGCGGAAGTGCACCGGGTCGCCGTCGTGGTCGTGCCCGGCCTCGACCCGGTCGATCAGGGTGGCGAGGTAGCGGCCCACCAGCGGGGCGTTCTTGAACTGGTTGCCGCTGGTGCCCATCGCCACGTAGTAGCCGTCGAGGGCGGTGCGGTCGTAGATCGGGGTCCAGTCGTCGGCGACGTCGTACACGCCCGCCGCGCCGAGGGGCCGGTTGGGGACCCGGAGCGCGGGGAACCGGCGCGCCGCCCGGGTCACCTGGGTGCGGAAGCGCCGGGCGGTGGGGCGGGGATCGGCCCCGTCCGGGTCGTCGATCCACTCGTGCGGGTCGCAGTCCGGCTCGGTCCCGCCGACCAGGAGCTGCCCGCCGGGGGCCGCGCGGACGTAGGTGCCGACGTCGAGGTCGGCGACCAGCGGGAAGGGGTCGGCGGTCCGGACGTCCGGTGCGGGGACCTGGTGGACCTCCTCGCGCAGCGGACGCACACCGATCGTGAAGTCGGCGCCGACGCCCGCCAGCCGGTTGAGGCCGCCCGACCACGGGCCGGCGGCGTTGACCACGACCGGCGCGGCGATCCGCGAGCCGTCGGCCAGGCGGACGCCCGTGACCCGGTCCGCGTGCCGGTCGACGGCCACCACGGTGTGGTGGAGGAGGAGTTGGGCGCCCAGCGCGACCGCGGCGTCGGCGAGGTTCAGGGCGGCGAGCCGGGGGTCGTCGACGTACCCGGCGTCCGGCGTGAACAGGGCGCCGAGTTCGCCGGAGGGGTCGGCGAAGAAGGCGTCGTCGTCCACCGGTTTCGGCGGCCAGTACCGTCCGGGGTCGATCCCGGGAAGGCGCTCGCGCAGCGTCGGGGCGTCCCACCGCTCGTACGGGACGCCGGCGCGCTCGAACAGGGCGGCGGTCTCGGAGGGTTCGACCTCGGGGGAGTCGAGCAGCACGGCGCCGGTGCGGTGGAAGGCGGCGAGCGGGCGGGGGCCGGTGAGCCGCAGGTGGTCGGGCCAGGACGTCCAGAGGTGCTGCGCCTCCCAGGCGGTGGCGACGCTCGCGAAGGTGGAGTAGTTGAAGCGGATGATCGCGCTGGAGGCGCTGGTGGACCCGTGGCCGACGGCGCCCGCCTTGTCCACGACGACCACCTGCCGCCCGGCGCGCGCGAGTTCGAGGGCGACGGCGGCGCCGATCACCCCGGCTCCGACGACCACGGCGTCCGGTCGAACGTCGGTCATGGCGGCCCCTCCCCGGGCGGCGGCGTGCGCAGGCTCGGCACGGCGGCGAGTAGCGTCCGAGTGTACGGGTGCCGCGGGGCGCGCAGGAGGGTTCCGGTGGGGGCGGTTTCGACGATCCGGCCGTGCCGCATGACCGCGACCGCGTCGGAGACATGGCAGACCGCCGGCAGGTTGTGGCCGATGAACAGCATGGACAGGCCGAGGCGCCGCTGGAGTTCCCGGATCGTGTTGAGCACGGAGGCCTGCACCGAGACGTCGAGCGACGAGGTGATCTCGTCGGCGATCAGCAGGCCGGGTTCGACGGCCAGGGCGCGGGCGATGGCGACCCGTTGGCGCTGCCCGCCGGAGAGCCGGCGGGGCAGCCGGTCGGCGAGCCGCGGGTCCAGGCCGACGAGGCCGAGCAGTTCGGTGACGCGTTCGGCGCGGGCGGGCCGGTCGAGCCGGCGGAAGACGGTGGCCGCCTCGACGAGCGTCTGGCGGACCGTCATCCGCGGGTCGAGCGCGGTGTCCGGGTCCTGGAGGACGACCTGGACCAGGCGGCCGAGCCGGCGGCGGTCGCGGACGGTGCGGGTGCGGGCCTCCCGGCCGTCGAGCAGGACCCGGCCGGCGTGCACGGGGGTGAGGCCGACGATCGCGCGGGCCAGGCTCGACTTGCCGGAGCCGGACTCGCCCACGAGCCCGAGCGTCGTACCGGACGGGACCGCCAGCGAGACGCCGTCCACGGCGGTGACCGGGCCGCGCGGGCCGGGGTGGCGGACGGTGAGGCCGGTCACTTGGAGTTCGGTCATGACGCGGCCACCGTCTCCGGGTCCGCCGCCACCGGTACCGGGGACCAGCACGCGACCCGGTGGCCGGCGTCGAGGTCCTCCAGCGGCGGGGCCTGCTCGGCGCAGTGGTCCCGGCGGCGCGGGCAGCGGGGCTCGAACGCGCACCCCGGGGCGGGTAGCAGCGGGTCGGGCGGTGCGCCGTCGACGGTCCGCAGCGGCCGGTCGCGGTCGGCGGTGAGCTCCGGGACCGAGGCGACCAGGGCCCGGGTGTAGGGGTGCCGGGCGCCGTCGGCGAGGCGGTCGGCGGGCAGGGCCTCGACGATGGTGCCCGCGTACATCACCAGGACGCGTTCGCAGAACTCCCCGACGAGCGCGACGTCGTGGCTGATGAACAGGATCGCGGCGCCGGTGTCCCGCCGGATCTCGGACAGCAGCCCGGTGATCTGCCGCTGCACGGTGACGTCGAGCGCGGTGGTCGGCTCGTCGGCGATGATCAGGCCCGGACGCACCATCAGCCCGGAGGCGATCATCACGCGCTGGCGCTGGCCGCCGGAGAGCTGGTGGGGGCGGGAGCGCAGCAGCGCCGGGGAGAGGGCGACCCGGCGCAGCGCGTCGGCGGCCTCCGCGGCGGCCCGGGCACGGCTCGCGCCCCGGTGGGCCCGGACGGTCTCGGTGAGCTGGGTGGCGATCCGCAGGGACGGGTTGAGCGCCGAGGCCGGGTTCTGGAAGATCACCGCCAGGCCGGTCGCGAGGTGCCGGTCCCGTTCCTTCGGGGGCAGGGCGGCGAGGTCGGCCCCGAGCAGCCGCAGGGTGCGCCGGGGCGCCCGGGCACCGTACGGCAGCAGGTCGGCGACGGCGAGCGCGGTGAGCGACTTGCCCGACCCCGACTCGCCGACGAGCCCGACGGTCTCGCCAGGCCGCAGGGCGAGGCTGACGCCGCGCACCGGCCGGATCACGCCGTCAGGGGTGGGGAGTTCGACGTGGAGGTCCTCGACCTGGAGCACCAGGCCGTCCTCGGCGGGGCCGCTCGCGGCGGGCGTCGGTACGGGCGTGCGCGGCGCCGGGCCGCGCCGGGCGACGCTCCCGGCCAGGACCTCGCCGAGCAGTTGGAAGGTCAGGGCCGCGTAGAGGATGGCCAGACCGGGTGCGAGGGCGGGCAGCGGCTCGGCGTAGACGCGGTCGAGCCCCTGGTTGAGCAGCTGCCCCCAGTCGTAGCCGGGCGGTTGGACGCCCAGGCCGAGGAAGCTCAGCCCGGAGAGGGCGACCAGGGAGGTCCCCGCCGCCGTGGTGGTGGCCAGGAGCAGCGGCTCGGCGATGTTGGGCAGGACGTGCCGCCACAGCAGCCGCAGGCGGCGCAGGCCGAGGACCCGGGCCGCGGCCAGGTGGTCGGTGCCCGCCACCCCGGCGGCGAGGGTCTGGGCGAGCCGGGCGAAGCCGGGGACGCCCGCGGCCGCGAGGGCCAGCATCGCCCCGGCGGCGCCCGCGCCGAACACGACCGCGAGGAACATCGCGACCAGGAGCGCCGGGAAGGCGAGCAGGAGGTTGACCAGTCCGGCGGTCAGCCGGCGGGCGCGCCGGCCGAGCACGGCGGTGGCGGCCCCGAGGAGGACCCCCGCGCTCGCGCCGAGCAGGACGGCCGCCAGCGCGAGCAGCAGGGAGGGCCGGGTGGCCGCCAGGACCCGGGCGAGCAGGTCCCGGCCGAGGTTGTCGGTGCCGAACGGGTGCCCCGCGGACGGCCCCTGGAGCACCGCCGAGGGGTCCGGGCGGTCGGCCGCCGCGCCCCAGACCAGCGGTCCGGCCAGCGCGAGCAGGACGAGCGAGGCCAGCATGACGGCGGTGACCCAGGCCATGGGTGAGCGCCGGAGGCCGGACGGAAGGCTCATGGTCACATCTCCCTGATCGCCGAGCGGGGGTCGAGCACGGCGAGCAGCACGTCGACCAGGAGGCCGGCGAGCAGCACGGTGGTGCCCAGCACCAGCACCATCGCCTGGACCACCGGGTAGTCCTGGGCGACCACGGACTGCGCCATGGCGGAGCCGATGCCGGGCCAGGCGAAGACCTTCTCGACCAGCACGGTGCCGGCGATCAGGCCGGGCAGCAGGCTTCCGGCGACGGTGAGCGCGGCGGTGGCCGTGTTCGGTGCCGCGTGCCGCAGGTAGTACCGCGCGGGGGACAGCCGTTTGCTTCGGGCGGTGCGCAGGTAGTCCTCGTCCAGCACCTTCAGCGCCTCCACCCGGACGATGCGCAGCAGGACGGCGGTGGGCGCGAGGGAGAGGGCGAGGACCGGCAGGACGAAGGACTCGACGCCCGCCGCACCGGCCACCGGCAGGAGTTGGAGGCCGACGGCCAGCAGCGCGGTGAGTCCGGCGGCCAGGACGAAGTCCGGGACCCCGGTCAGGCCGGCGGTGACGGCGGTGAACGCCAGCTCGGTGCGCGGGCGGCGGCCGTCGCGGGTGCGGACGGCGGCGAGCAGGCCGCCGGGCAGGGCGACGGCGAGGGTGGCCAGGAAGGCCAGCCCGGCGATCTCCAGGGTGGCGGGCAGCCGGGTGCGGACCAGCTCCGCGACCGGTGTCCCGGTGGTCAGCGAGGTGCCGAGGTCGCCGTGCAGGAGGCCGCCGAGGTAGTGCCGGTACTGGGACAGGAACGGCGCGTCGAGCCCGAGGCTGTGTCTGCGGGCGGCGACCAGGGCGGGGGCGGCGTCGACGCCGAGCGCGGCGCGGACCGGGTCGCCGGGGACGAGGCGGATCATCGCGAACGAGGCGGTGAGGACGACCGCGAGGGAGAGGAGCAGCCGGACGGTGCGGCGGCCGAGGAACACGGTCCAGGGGTGCCGCAGCAGTCGGGGTACGGGCATGGTGGCCCCGGTCACTGGTGGAGGCGGATGCTGGTGGGGACGAGCTGGCCGCCGAAGGTGGTGGTGAAGGTGGTGCGGTGGCCGTACACGCCGCTGCGGCCGTCGGCGATCGGCAGGGCGTCGGCCGCGCGGAAGAGCGCGGCGGCGGCCCGGTTCCAGGTGCCGCAGCCCGCCGTGTCGGTCTCCCGGAGGGCCTGGGCGACCAGGGCGTCGTACTCGGGGTTGCGCACGCCCGCGAAGTTGAGGCCCTGGGCGGGGGTGGGGCCGGAGAAGAAGGGGATGAAGCCGACCGGCAGGGCGAAGCCCGGCGAGGTGCCGACCACCACGTCGAAGTCGGCGCTCTGGTACATGGCGTTGACGAGGGCGGGCAGGCTCTCGCTGACCAGGTCGACCCGCGCGCCGAGCGCCGTCCACTGCCGGGCCATCAGCTCGGCGACGGAGGTGAGGGTCGGGCCGAGGTCGGGGCTGGTGATCAGGCGGAGCCGCAGCGCCTGGCCGTCCTTGGTGAGCGGGCCGCCGGGGGAGCGGGTCCAGCCGGCCACGCGCAGGGCCTCGGCGCCGTCCTGGGCGGGCAGGTTGGCGTCGGCGAGGTCGGCGTGGCAGACGCTGCCCTCGGCCCCGAAGTCGGTGGCGGGGCGGCCGGTGCCGCCGACCGCGACGTTGGCGAGCCCTTGGCGGTCGAGGGCGGAGACCAGGGCGCGGCGCAGCGCCGGGTTGGCGAGGGCCCGGCCGGGGCGCTGGTTGAAGAAGGTCAGCCCGACCACGGTGGCCACGTCGGTGACGGCCAGGCCGTGGCCGGTGAGCCGGCCGCGGTCGGGACCGTTCACGTTCGCGATGTCGACGCCCCCGGTGAGCAGCAGGTTCGCCGCCGTGGAGGCCTGGGGGACGACGGAGATGACGATGCGCGCGGGGAGGCCGGGCTCCGCGGTGCTCGCCCCGGCGGGGCCCCAGGTGTAGCCGTCGCGGACGGTGAACTCGTACGGGCCGCCGGGGGTGTAGCGGGTGAGCACGTAGGGGCCGGTGCCCTGGGTGGTGCGGTCCAGCGACCGGGGGTGGTCGAGGCCGGCCGGGCAGACGATCGGCAGCAGGCCGATGCTGCGGGTGAGGAACGGGAAGGGGGCGGTGGTGGTCGCCGACACCGTGCCGGTCGCGTCGTCGGCGGTGGCGGTGAACGGCACGTTCGGCAGGACGGTCTGGGCGCCGGCGAGCTGGTTGGCCGGGTCGCCCGCGTAGCTGAGGGACCGGGCGACGGCGGAGGCGGTGAGGGGTGTGCCGTCGGAGCAGGTGACGCCCGGGCGGAGGGTGAAGTCGGCGGTGGTGGCGGTGGCCTGCCAGGACGTGGCCAGGCCGGTGACCAGGGTGCCGTCGGGGGCGACGTTCACCAGGGAGTCGTAGGCGTAGCGGGCCTGGGAGGCACCGAAGGTGGAGTACGGGTCGAAGCTCGGGGTCTCGCCGGCCGCCGCGATCCGGACGGTCCCGCGGTCCACCAGGGGGGTGCTCGTCGAGGACGTGGCAGCGCTGCCGCAGCCGCTGAGCGCGAGGGCGGCAGCGGTCAGGGCGGCCGCGAGGGCGGCCGGCGGGGGGCGACGGAGCATGGCGTCATGGTGCCACCGGGCCTTGGCGATGGCGAGTCAACTCACCTGGGGGAAAGGCGTGTTCGATTCAAGGGGCGCAGTGCTCCCGCCTTGTGGGGAGCGGTGGGCGCCGGGGCGCGGGGCTCGGCGGCGGAGTGCCCCTGGTTCACTCTTTCGAGGGGTGTCGGGGCCTGTAGGCCGTCGGCCGGGTGACCTGGCGGTCCGTCGTCGCCACACTGTGTCGACATGACGACGAACGAGCCGGGCCGTGAGGTCGGCCACCTGGCGGACCGCTACTGGGAGTTCCTGCTGGAGCGGGAGCCGTTGCTGCGGGTCCGCCAGGGGCTCCCGGTCGAGGCGCTGCCGGGGGCGTCGCTCGCCGAGTCCGCGGAGCGGGAGCGGTTCGCGGCCGGCGTGCTGGAGCGGATGCGGCCGCTCGACGGCGCGGAGCTGTCCGGTGCCGATGCCGACACCGCGGCCGTCCTCGTGGCGCTGGCGGAACAGGAGTTGCGCGCCCACCGGTGGTACTGGCTGACGCCCGCCGCCACGCCGTACCGGCTCTTCCCGCTGTCGCTGTACGTCGATGCCGTCCTGGGCGACTTCCGCTTCGCCGAACCAGCCGACGGTGAACGGTACGTGGCGCTGGTGCACGACCTCGCGCGGGTGGTCGGCTCGATCGGTGACAAGGTGGCCGGCCAGGCCGCGCGCGGCTTCCGGGTGCCGGCGCCGGCCCTGGCCGGGGTGCGGGCCACGGTCGAGGGCCTGCGGTCCTCCGCCGGGCGCCGGGTCACGGTGGCGGACGACCGGCTCGGTGGGCTCGGGCCGGCCGGGCGCGGACGCCTCCGGGACGGTGTCCGGCGGCTGGTGGAAGCCGAGTTGGCGCCGGCCTTCGACCGGCTGCTCGGGTGCGTCGACGACCCGGCGTACCCGGGAGGGGCGCCGCAGGACGTCGGGTGGGCGCACTACGAGGGCGGCGAGGAGGCCTACCGGGACTTCGTCCGGACCCACACCGGGAGCGACACCGGGCCCGAGCGGCTGCACGAACTCGGCCGCGACCAGTGCCGCGAACTGGCCGAGCGGATGCGGGAGGTGCGCGCGGCCCTCGGCTTCCACGGCACCGAGGCCGGGTTCCACGAGCGGCTGCGGACCGAGCCCCGTTTGTACGCCCGGACGCCCGAGGAGGTCGAGGCCCGGTTCCGCGGCCACCTCGACCGGCTGGAGCCGCGGCTGCCGCAGTGGTTCGCCACCTTGCCGACCGCGCCGTACGGGCTGGCCCGGCTGGACCCGGCGCTGGAGCCGGGGATGACCTTCGGGTACTACGAGGCCCCGACCGCGGCCAGTGCGGTCGGGCGCTACCGCTACAACGGCTCGGACCTGGACCGGCGCTCCCTGATCGGCTCGGCCTCCCTGATCTACCACGAGCTGGCGCCCGGGCACCACTTCCACCTCGCCCGGCAGGCGGAGGACGCCGCGCTGCCGCGACTGCGCCGCGAGGCGGTGGAGTTCGGCGCGTTCAACGAGGGCTGGGCCGAGTACGCGGCGGGGCTCGGCTGGGAGATGGGCCTCTACGAGGACCCGTGGGACGCGTACGGGCGTCTCGCGCAGGAGCGGTTCACCGCGCAGCGGCTGGTCGTCGACACCGGGCTCAACCTCGGGACGATGGACCTGGCGGGGGCGCGGGACTTCATGCGCGCCAACTCCACGGAGGAGGACGGCCAGATCGCCTCGGACCTGCTGCGGTACTCGACGGACCTGCCGGGGCAGGCGCTCTCCTACCGCGCGGGCTACCTGGAGTTCGTCCGGCTGCGGGCGGAGGCGGAGGCCGGGCGGGGCGCCGGGTTCGACGTGCGGGCCTTCCATGAGGCGGTGCTGAGAGGTGGCGCGCTGCCGTTCGCCGCCTTGCGCCGGAGGGTGACGCGGGAACTGAAAGGTCGCGACTGATCGATAAATAATATTATCTGATCAATTGATTGGCGTACATACCAGCGTTCGTTCTGGGTTATGTTCGGATTGCACTCGCACGAGTGAATCCCCTTGGGAGTGTTTGGTTTTGGTGAGCTCGACTCGACTACGGTGACGGAGGATCGGGCGGTGGACCCCATCGGCGAGGAGTTTCGGTTCCGCGGGAAATCCGCGACGGGAACCGGTCATCCCGCGAGACGGGTACTTCCGTCCGTCCTGCTGTGGGCGCTCCGGATTCCGAAGCGCCCGGGTCCCCTGTCATTCGTCTGCGTAGAGAGATGGGAACACCATGCCGCCCGTAGTTCCGCCGTTCCTGATCGGTCTCGTTGTCGCGCCGCTGGCCAAGCGCCTCCTCAAGCCACTGGTGCGCGGTGTCGTCAAGACGTCCGTCGGCATCGTCATGGAGGTGAAGAAGGCCGCCCACGAGGCCGGCGAGAACATCCACGACCTCGCGGCCGAGGTGGCCGCCGACATGGTGGCGGCCCAGGTCACCTCCGGTGAGGGTCACCGCGCCGCCGAGGACGCGGCCCCGGTCGAGGAGAACGCCGGGGCGACCACCCCGGGCGACGCCGAGGCGAGGGCCCCGAAGATCCGCGCGACCGCCGGTGCCGGCAAGGCGCACTGACGCATCGTCATATCCTGACCCGCCGCCTGGACGCACCGCGCGACCGAGTTCGCGCGCCGCGTCCACGCGGTGGCCGGCCGACGGCCTCCCGGCCGCGTCGCCCGCCCGTTCAGAATTCCCGCTCCGTCGCAGTGTTCCGTCATGCCCGATGGCGGATCGCTCGCGACCTCTGCAAACAGGTGATCGTACACATGCCATCTCTGCTGGGTGCCGCGGCCGGATTCCGCTCCGTGGATCCGGACGTGAGCCCGCGCTCGGTCATTCCGGGCCGCCAGCGCTGGGACGTCAAGCTGGTCCTCGGACGGCCGAGGACGGCCGAAGTCCTCACGGCGGCTCTGCGTCGCGTCCCCGGGATCACCGAGGCGCAGGCGAACCCGGTCACCGGTGGGGTCCTCGTCCGGCACGAGCCGCGGCTGCCCGCCGCGGACGTCGGCCGGATCCTGCGCCGGGTGGTCGCCCGGGTCGCGGCGGGTCCGGTCAGGACCGCCCCGCCGG
>NZ_LFVW01000149.1:0-6917 GCF_001182915.1 Kitasatospora sp. MY 5-36 | reverse complement strand
GGGTCCCGGATGGGGGTTCTTCGCATTTCCGGGCTTTTGAGCGCGTTCTCAGAGCTTGAGCTTGAACCCGACGTGCGAGGCCACGAATCCCAGCCGCTCGTAGAAGCGGTGTGCGTCCGTGCGCGTCGCGTCGGAGGTCAGCTGGACGAGGTCGGCGCCGAGTTCGCGGGAGCGGTCGACGGCCCACCGGATCAGTTCGGTGCCCAGGCCGCTGCCGCGTTCGTCGGCGTGGATGCGGACGCCCTCGATGATCGTGCGGGTGGCGCCGGCCCGGGAGAGGCCGGGGACGACGGTGAGTTGGAGGGTGCCGACGGTGCGGCCGGCCCGGTCGGCGACGATCAGGTGCTGGTGCGGGTCGCCGTCGATGCTGGTGAAGGCGGTGCGATAGGGGGTGAGGTCGTCGGGGCTCTCGCGGGTGGCGCCCAGCGGGTCGTCGGCGAGCATGGCCACGATCGCCGGCAGGTCGTCGGCGGTGGCCCGCCGGATCGTCAGAACAGCCGTTTCAGTCATGATCAGAGACTAGAGGCCCCTGTCTGGCGCACCGCGCCTTGTCTACGCCCGTAGCACCCCTTCCCGGGCCTTCTGAAGGGCCGTGGGACCCTCTCGGCGTCAGTCCCCGGGCTTGGCACTGGTGATGACGGCGAAGACGGCGCCGTGCGGGTCGACCAGCTGGGCCAGGCGGCCGACGCCGTGCACGTCCATGGCCGGGATCCGTACGGTCGCGCCGAGGGTGTCGGCGATGGCGAGGCTGGCGTCGGCGTTGGGGACCTCGAAGTAGGGGAGCCAGTGCGAAGTGGTGCCGCGCGCGGTGTGTTCGGGGCCGAGCTGCATGATGCCGCCGTGGGCGTCGTCGCTGCCGCCGCCGGCCGGGGTGAGGACGGTGTACATCACCTCGCCGAGCGGGACGTCCTGCTCCTGCCAGTCGAAGACGGAGCGGTAGAAGGACTTGTCGAGTTCGGCGTCGACGCTGTAGCACTCGGCCCAGCAGAGGCTGCCCTCCTCGGTGACGACGTCCAGGCCGCGGGTGCCGTGCGGCTGCCAGACGGCGAAGTCGGCGCCGGTCGGGTCGGTGTAGGCGGCCATCCGGCCCGCGGTGAAGACGTCGAAGGGGGCGAACCGGACGCGGCCGCCGGCCTGTTCGACCAGCGCGGTGGTGCGGTCGGCGTCCTCGGTGGCGAAGTAGAGCGTCCAGCCGGGCGGGGTGCCCTCCTCGGCGAGCGGGCCCAGGGCGGCGACGGTCCGGCCGTCGAGCTGGAAGAAGCCGTAGCCGCCGGCCTCGGGGCCGGCCGAGTCGAAGGTCCAGCCGAACAGCGCGGTGTAGAAGTCGACGGACGCGCGGGTGTCGGGGCTGCTCAGGTCGAGCCAGTCCGGGGAACCGGGGCGGAAGTCGGTGTTGAGCATGGCGGCACTGCTCCTCGGACGGGGCCCGGGCGGGCGCGGTCGACGGCGGTCCCCCTCGGTCCCTCCCAGCCTGGCACCTCGGCCGGGGCGGTGCACGGCAGCCGCCGCCGCACCGGCGGGGGCGGGGTGTCGGGGCGGGGCGGTACGGTGCGTAGCGGAATCGTCCACCCGTACCGGTCGAAGGGGGTCCGGTGAGCAAGCAGGCGGCGCAGTCCGGGCAGCAGGTGCCGCGCCAGCTCGCGCAGGTCGAGGGCGTGCTGGAGCGGATCACCTACGCCAACGAGGAGACCGGCTACACGGTGGCCCGGGTGGACACCGGCCGGGGCGCGAACGACCTGCTGACGGTGGTGGGCGCGCTGCTGGGGGCGCAGGTCGGCGAGTCGCTGCGGCTGCACGGGCGGTGGGGCTCGCACCCGCAGTACGGGCGGCAGTTCACGGTGGAGAACTACACCACGGTGCTGCCCGCCACGATCCAGGGGATCCAGCGGTACCTGGGCTCGGGGCTGATCAAGGGGATCGGGCCGCGGTTCGCCGAGCGGATCGTGGAGCGCTTCGGGGCGGACACCCTGGAGGTGATCGAGAACGAGCCGGGCCGGCTGATCGAGGTGCCGGGGCTGGGGCCCAAGCGGACCAAGAAGATCGCCGCGGCCTGGGAGGAGCAGAAGGCCATCAAGGAGGTGATGGTCTTCCTGCAGGGGGTCGGGGTGTCCACCTCGTTGGCTGTGCGAATCTACAAGCAGTACGGCGACGGTTCGATCGGGGTGGTGCGGAACGAGCCGTACCGGCTGGCCTCGGACGTGTGGGGCATCGGCTTCCTGACGGCGGACCGGATCGCCCAGGCGGTGGGGATCCCGCACGACAGCCCGGAGCGGGTGAAGGCCGGCCTGCAGTACGCGCTGTCGCAGAGCACCGACCAGGGGCACTGCTTCCTGCCGGAGGAGCGGCTGATCGCGGACGGCGTGAAGCTGTTGCAGGTGGACGTCGGGCTGGTGATCGACTGCCTGGCGGAGCTGGTGGCGGCCGAGGGCGTGGTGCGCGAGGCGGTCCCGGGGGAGGGCGGCGAGCCGGTCACCGCGGTGTACCTGGTGCCGTTCCACCGGGCGGAGATCTCGCTGGCCAACCAGCTGGTGCGGCTGCTGCGTTCGGACGCGGACCGGATGCCGTGGTTCGGGAACGTGGACTGGCCGGTGGCCCTGGACTGGCTGGCGAAGCGGACCGGGGCCGAACTGGCGCCGGAGCAGGAGGAGTCGGTCCGGCTGGCGCTGACCGAGAAGGTCGCGGTGCTGACGGGCGGTCCGGGCTGCGGCAAGTCGTTCACGGTGAAGTCGATCGTGACGCTGGCGCTGGCGAAGCGGGCCAAGGTGGTGCTGGCGGCGCCGACCGGCCGGGCGGCGAAGCGGCTGGCGGAGCTGACCGGGGTGGAGGCCTCGACGGTGCACCGGCTGCTGGAGCTGAAGCCGGGCGGGGACGCCGCGTACGACCGGGACCGGCCGCTGGACGCGGACCTGGTGGTGGTCGACGAGGCCTCGATGCTGGACCTGATCCTGGCGAACAAGCTGGTCAAGGCGGTGCCGCCGGGCGCTCACCTGCTGTTCGTGGGGGACGTGGACCAGCTGCCCTCGGTGGGTGCCGGGGAGGTGCTGCGGGACCTGCTGGCGGAGGGCGGGCCGATCCCGTCGGTGCGGCTGACCAGGATCTTCCGGCAGGCGCAGCAGTCCGGCGTGGTGACCAACGCGCACCGGATCAACGAGGGCAGGCCGCCGCTGACGGACGGGCTGGCGGACTTCTTCCTGTTCGCCGAGGACGACGCGGAGCGGGCGGCCGGGCTCACGGTGGACGTGGTGGCGCGCCGGATCCCGCAGAAGTTCGGCTTCGACCCGCGCCGGGACGTGCAGGTGCTGGCGCCGATGCACCGCGGCCCGGCCGGCGCGGGGAACCTGAACACCCTGCTCCAGGCGGCGGTGACGCCGGCCCGGGAGGGGCTGGCCGAACGCCGGTTCGGCGGCCGGACGTTCCGGGTGGGGGACAAGGTCACCCAGATCCGCAACAACTACGACAAGGGGCGGAACGGCGTCTTCAACGGCACAGTGGGAGTGGTGACCGCGCTGAGCGTGGACGACCAGCGGCTGACGGTGCTCACCGACGAGGACGAGGAGGTGGCGTACGACTTCGACGAACTGGACGAGCTGGCCCACGCGTACGCGGTGACGATCCACCGCTCGCAGGGGAGCGAGTACCCGGTCGTGGTGATTCCGGTCACCATGTCCGCTTGGACGATGCTCCAGCGGAACCTGCTCTACACCGCTGTGACCAGGGCACGGAAACTCGTGGTGCTGGTGGGGTCACGCAAGGCGATCGGACAGGCCGTCCGGGCCGTCAGTGCAGGTCGGAGGCATACCGGACTCGACCATCGGCTCGCAGCTGGATGATTATCCAACGGGATGGTTGCCTCTAATGTTCTCTTGACGTGAAGAGATTTACGGCAGAGCCTAGGGTGGTGCCGATCTTGTCCGGTTCGTACCGGCTGCGGCAGCAGGTTTTGTAGGGGCGGGCCCTTTCGGGCCACCCCGGGTGCGCGACTGTCCTCCGGATGGGGGATGGTAGAGACAGTCAGGGCACCTTGGAAGAGGATTCATTTCGTCGGTGAGGAAGACGTGAGCGACAACTCGGTAGTACTGCGGTACCAGGACGGCGAGTACGAGTACCCCGTCGTCGAGAGCACTGCGGGCAACGCCGGCTTCGACATCTCGAAGCTGCTCCCGCAGACCGGCCTGGTCACCCTGGACAACGGCTTCGGTAACACCGCCGCGTACAAGTCCGCGATCACCTTCGTGGACGGCGACAACGGCATCCTGCGGTACCGCGGCTACCCGATCGAGCAGCTCGCCTCCGATGGCGGGTTCATCGAGACCGCGTACCTCCTGATCAACGGCGAGCTGCCCAACGCGGACCAGCTGGCCGAGTTCAACCGCGAGATCACCCAGCACACCCTGCTGCACGAGGACGTCAAGCGCTTCTTCCAGGGCTTCCCGCGGGACGCCCACCCGATGGCCATGCTGTCCTCGGTCGTCGGCGCGCTGTCCACGTTCTACCCGGAGAGCCACAACCCGTTCGACGCGGCCCAGCGCCACCTGTCGACGGTCCGCCTGCTCGCCAAGCTGCCGACGATCGCCGCGTACGCGTACAAGAAGGCGATGGGCCAGCCCTTCGTCTACCCGCGCAACGACCTGAGCTACGTCGAGAACTTCCTGCGGATGACCTTCGCCGTCCCCGCCGAGGACTACGAGCTCAACCCGGTCGTCGTCAACGCGCTGGACAAGCTGCTCATCCTGCACGCGGACCACGAGCAGAACTGCTCGACCTCCACCGTGCGCCTGGTCGGCTCCAGCCACGCCAACCTGTTCGCCTCGATCTCGGCCGGCATCTCGGCCCTGTGGGGCCCGCTGCACGGCGGCGCCAACCAGGCCGTGCTGGAGATGCTGGAGAGCATCCAGAAGGACGGCGGCGACGTCGACGCCTTCATCACGAAGGTGAAGAACAAGGAAGCCGGCGTCAAGCTGATGGGCTTCGGCCACCGGGTCTACAAGGCGTTCGACCCGCGTGCCGCCCAGGTCAAGCTGCTCGCGCACGAGGTCCTCGGCCAGCTCGGCAAGAGCGACGAGCTGCTGGACATCGCGCTCAAGCTGGAGGAGCACGCCCTCAAGGACGACTTCTTCATCTCGCGCAAGCTGTACCCGAACGTGGACTTCTACACCGGCCTGATCTACCGCGCCATGGGCTTCCCGACCAGCATGTTCACCGTGCTGTTCGCCCTCGGCCGGCTGCCGGGCTGGATCGCCCACTGGCACGAGATGATCAACGACCCGACCAGCCGGATCGGCCGTCCGCGCCAGATCTACACCGGCACCGCGATCCGCGACTACGTCCCGCTGGACGCCCGCTGACCGCAGCGGCGCCGACCACCGGCCCGCACGGAAGCTGAGAGGGGCCCGACCGCGAGAGCGGCCGGGCCCCTTCGCGTCCCGGTGGCGCGCCCGAGGGCCCGCGCGGGGACGGAACCGTACGGCGCACGACTCCGGGGTCGGCCGCAGCCGGGGACGGCCGCTCAAAGCGTCCCAGGCCCGCCAGAACCCCGGCGTCGTGCGCGAAGGCCGTCAGGGTCGACGACCGTCCCGGGGCCCGCCGGAGCCCCGTCGGCGACAGCCCGCTGGAAGCGCGGGGACACGTTGCCGTTCAGCGTGTCCCCGCCCACCGGAAAAACTGCCGCACTACCAACCTAAGACGTATCAGGGTGCGAGAAGTTACGCCCGGGGGGTGTGAGCTGCCTCTCGCCACGCTCCGTGTGCGCGTCGTACCACGCTCATATCACACCTTCGCTCGCGCCGGACGTCACCCTCCCCGCAGTCACGGCAACCGAGCGTGATAGGAATCGTGGCATTCCGGTACGGACCGTCGCGCACATTCGCCGCGCGACGGCGGAACTGGGGAGGGAGTGCGCAGATGGCCAGGAACGTCGTCGTCACCGGCGGTGGCACGGGAATCGGGTACGAGGTCGCGCGGCGGTTCGTCGAGGCCGGCGACCACGTGGTGATCGTGGGCCGCCGCCGGGAGGTCCTGGAGAAGGCCGCGGCCGGACTCGGGCCGAACGTCACCCCGCTGGTGTGCGACCTCGCCGACCCGGACGCCGTCGAGGCCGCGCTCGCCGACCTGCCCGAGCGGATCGACGTCCTGGTCAACAACGCCGGCAGCCGCGAGACCGTGGTCGGCGGCGGGCCGCACGCCCTGCTGGCGCGCTGGCGCGGCGACTTCGAGCGCAACGTGCTGACCGTGGTGCTGCTCACCGAGTCGGTCCGCGACCGGCTCACCCCGGGCTCCGGCCGGGTGGTCACCATCAGCTCCATCGCCGCCCTGCGCGGGGCCGGCTCGTTCGGCGCGGCGAAGGCCTCGCTGCACGCCTGGAACCACTTCCTGGCCGCCCAGTTGGGCACCTCGGGCATCACCGCCAACATCGTCGCGCCGGGCACCGTCGCGGGCACCGAGTTCTTCGGGCCGCGGCTGGACGAGGCCGAGGTCGCCCGCCGGGCCGCCCGCACCCTGCTCGGGCGGATCGGCGAGACCGGCGAGGTGGCGGCGGCGGTGTACTTCCTGGCCTCGCCCGAGGCCGGGTTCATCACCGGCGAGATCCTGCACTGCAACGGCGGCGAGCTGCTGGGGCGTTGAGCCCCGGCCCCGAACGCCCCGGGGCACCCCGTACGCGTCGAGGCCCCGGACCGACACCGGTCCGGGGCCTTCGCGTCGGCCGGCTCAGGCGGGCCGGAAGCGGCGCAGCCGCAGGCTGTTGGTGACCACGAAGACCGAGGAGAAGGCCATCGCGGCCCCCGCGACCATCGGGGTGAGCAGGCCGGCGGCGGCCAGCGGGATCGCCGCCACGTTGTAGCCGAAGGCCCAGAACAGGTTGCCCTTGATGGTGGCCAGGGTGCGGCGGGAGAGCCGGATCGCGTCGGCCGCCGAGCGGA
>NZ_LFVW01000148.1:0-1409 GCF_001182915.1 Kitasatospora sp. MY 5-36 | reverse complement strand
CTGCCGGCCGGCGGCGCGTCCCGCCGGCCGCGCTGGTGGCGGCCCACGCTGCGCCCGGCCACCCGGGTCGCGCTGGCCATCGGCGACGACTGGCGGCTGTGCCTGGCGGCGGTGGTGGAGGGCGAGTTGCAGGTGTGGCAGGAGGACGCGGCGTACCGCTGGCAGGCGGTGGAGCTGCCGGAGGAGGGTTAGCGTCGGTGCCCTTCCGGGCAGCCCTGGAGCAGTTCGTCGGAGGGGGTCAGGCCGTGGCTTCCGGGCAGCCGTGGAGGAGCTCGGCGAAGGCCGCTCCGGCGGCGTCCCGCGGGAGGATCCGTTCCGCCCGGCGGCCGTCCGGCGTGCTGATCACGTAGCGCTCGGCGTGGTACGAGAAGTCGTCCCAGGGCTCCCAGGTGTGGGCGCGCAGCAGGGTCCGGCCGCAGCGGGTGCAGCCGATCCACGGGACGAGGACCAGGTCGGCCAGCTCCGGTTCGCTCCAGCCCGTCACCACCTCGGCCTCGTCGCGCTCGCCGTCCAGCAGCCGTACCGGGGCGGGCGCGCCGTCGCCCGGGCAGCGCAGCAGGCCGGGGGCGAGCCGCTCGCGCTCCCCCCACTCCTCGGTGAGCACGGAGATCCGCGCCCGGTCCGTACCGCCGATCGGGATCTGGCGGGCGAGCAGGCCCTCGACCAGCAGACCGAGCCCGCTCTCCTGCTCCCCGACCGCCCGGCAGTCCTTGACGCCCTGGGCGGCGTCGGCGGGCAGGAGGTCGGCGATCCGGTGCCAGAGCGCGGTGTCTTCGTCCATGGGTCGGACTCTAGTCGCGGGCGATCCGCGCTGGTCGGCCAGGGTCTCCGACGGCGCCGCGCGCCGAGGCCCCGGAACCCTGGTGGGGTTCCGGGGCCTCGGCCCGGCGGTGGGAGCGGCCCGGCGGCGCGGACCGGCTCGGTGGCTCCGCGGCTCAGCTGCCCAGCTGCCCAGCTGCTCAGCGGAAGCGGCGCAGCCGGAGGCTGTTGCCGACCACGAAGACCGAGGAGAAGGCCATCGCGGCCCCCGCGATCATCGGGTTGAGCAGGCCCGCCGCGGCCAGCGGCAGGGCGGCGACGTTGTAGCCGAAGGCCCAGAACAGGTTGCTCTTGATGGTGGCCAGGGTCTTGCGGGAGAGCCGGATGGCGTCCGCCGCGGCCAGCAGGTCGCCGCGGACCAGGGTGAGGTCGCCGGCCTCGATGGCGGCGTCCGTACCGGTGCCCATCGCCAGGCCCAGGTCGGCCTGGGCGAGCGCGGCCGCGTCGTTGACGCCGTCGCCGACCATCGCGACGACCTTGCCCTCGGCCTGCAGCCGCTTGACGGTGGCGACCTTCTCCTCGGGGAGCACCTCGGCGAGCACGTGCTCCGGTGCGATGCCGACCTCGGCGGCGACGGCCTCGGCCACCGC
>NZ_LFVW01000147.1:0-686 GCF_001182915.1 Kitasatospora sp. MY 5-36 | reverse complement strand
CGACCTTGCCCTCGGCCTGCAGCCGCTTGACGGTGTCGACCTTGTCCTGCGGCATGACCTCGGCGATCACGTGCTCCGGCCCGATGCCGACCTCGGCCGCCACGGCCTCGGCGACCAGCCGGTTGTCGCCGGTGAGCAGCACCGGGGTCAGGCCCAGGGCGCGCAGCCTGCCGACGGCCTCGGCGCTGGTCGGCTTGACCGCGTCGGCGACCTCCAGCACGGCCCGGGCCTCGCCGTCCCAGCCGACCGCGATCGCGGTGCGGCCGGCCGCCTCGGCGGTGCGCTTGGCCTCGGCCAGCGCCGCGGGCAGGTACTGCGACCACTCGTTCAGCAGGGCCTCCCGGCCGGCCACCACGGCGTGGCCGTCCACCACGCCCTGGACGCCCAGGCCCGGGACGTTCTCGAAGCCCTCGACGGCGGGCAGTTCGCCGGCCTTGGCGGCGGCGGTGGCGATCGCCCGGGCGATCGGGTGCTCGGAGGCGTGCTCCAGGGCGCCGGCCAGGCGCAGCACCTCGGCCCGGTCCACGCCCTCGGCGGTGTGCACGGCGAGCAGGGTCATCTGGCCGGTGGTGACGGTGCCGGTCTTGTCCAGGACGACGGTGTCCACCGTGCGGGTGGTCTCCAGCACCTCGGGGCCCTTGATCAGGATGCCCAGCTGGGCGCCGCGGCCGGTGCCGACCATGAGC
>NZ_LFVW01000146.1:0-3012 GCF_001182915.1 Kitasatospora sp. MY 5-36 | reverse complement strand
GCCGGTGGTGACGGTGCCGGTCTTGTCCAGGACGATGGTGTCGACCTTGCGGGTGGACTCCAGGACCTCCGGGCCCTTGATCAGGACGCCCAGCTGGGCGCCGCGGCCGGTGCCGACCAGCAGGGCGGTCGGGGTGGCCAGGCCCAGGGCGCACGGGCAGGCGATGATCAGCACGGCGACGGCCGCGGTGAAGGCGGCGGTCCAGCCTTCGCCGGTGCCCAGCCAGTAGCCGAGGGTGGCCACCGCGAGGGTGATCACGATCGGGACGAAGACCGCGGAGATCCGGTCCGCGAGGCGCTGGGCGGCGGCCTTGCCGTTCTGGGCCTCCTCGACCAACCGGGCCATCCGGGCCAGCCGGGTGTCCGCGCCGACCCGGGTGGCCTCGACCACCAGCCGGCCGCCCGCGTTGACGGTGGCGCCGGTGACGTTGTCGCCGACCCCGACCTCGACCGGGACGGACTCGCCGGTCAGCATCGAGGCGTCCACCGCCGAGGCGCCCTCGACCACCGTGCCGTCGGTGGCGATCTTCTCGCCGGGGCGGACCACGAAGCGGGTGCCGACCGTCAGCCGGTCCACCGGCAGCCGTACCTCGCGTCCCCCCTCCAGGACCGCGACGTCCTTGGCGCCGAGGTCGAGCAGGGCGTGCAGTGCGGCGCCGGCCCGGCGCTTGGAGCGGGCCTCCAGGTAGCGGCCGAGCAGGATCAGCACGGTGACGGCGGCGGCGGTCTCCAGGTAGAGCGTGGTCGAGGCGTCGGTGTCGCCGACCGAGAGCGAGAAGTCGTGGTGCGTCCCGGGCCGGCCGGCGTGGCCGCCGAACAGCGCCCAGCAGGACCAGCCGAAGGCGGCCAGGGTGCCGAGCGAGACCAGGGTGTCCATGGTGGCGGCGCCGTGCCGGAGGTTGGTCCAGGCGGCGCGGTGGAAGGGCAGGCCGCCGTAGACCACGACCGGGCCGGTGAGTGCGAAGGCCAGCCACTGCCAGTCGGTGAACTGGAGGGCCGGGACCATCGACAGCAGCACCACCGGGACGGCGAGGACGGCGCTGGTCAGCAGCCGGTCGCGCAGGGGGTCGGCGGGCTCGGGCCGGGTGGGGTGCTCGGGGGCGGCCGGGGGCGGGGGGAGCTCGGCGGTGTAGCCGGTGCGCTCGACGGTGGCGATCAGGTCCTCGACCGTGGTGCCGGGGCCGAAGTCGACCCGGGCCCTCTCGGTGGCGAAGTTGACGGTGGCCTTGACGCCGTCCATCCGGTTGAGCTTCTTCTCGAGCCGGGCCGCGCAGGAGGCGCAGGTCATCCCGCCGATCGACAGCTCGACCCGGTCCCGCGCCCCGAGGTCCGGGGTGGACGTGCTCATGCGGATCAGCTCCTCGGTGCGGGTGGCCGGCGGGGCGCCGCGGCGGCCCCGCCGTGCCGGGTGGTTCAGGCGCTGCGGCCGACCAGCTCGTAGCCGGCCTCGTCGATCGCGGCGCGCACCTGCTCGTCGTCCAACGGGGCGGCGGAGGAGATCGTCACGGTCCCGGCCGTGGCGTCGGCGGCGACCCCGGTGACCCCGGCCAGGGCGGAGACCTCCTCGCTGATCGCCTTCTCGCAGTGGCCGCAGCTCATGCCGGACACGGTGTAGGTGATGGTGCTGGACATCGGGGGCCTCCGGGAGGTCCGGGCGGCCCGGGTGTTCGCCCGGGGCGCGGCGCTGGCAACGACTCTTGTGACAACACCATACCCCTCCAGGGTATTCCGGGAGTGGTGGGGGTGGGGCGCCCGGATCGCCCGGGAACGCCGGGGGCCAGGGCCGGTCGGGCTTCCGCGGTGATCGTCCCTTATGTTCGGTATGTGTTTCCGCTCCGCCGCGCCCAGTCTCCCTCGGCTCCCACGGCAGCCGGACTGCCGCCGGACCGGCAGCGCGGCGCCCTGCTCGCCGCCGACCTCCAGGACGTGCCCTTCTGGCGGCGCGCCACCCCGGCGCTGATCGCCGTCCTGCTCGTCGGGCTCGCGGACTTCCTCTCCGGCAAGGACCGCTACCTGGCCCCGCTGATGACCGTGGTGCCGACCGTCGCGGCACTGACCCTGAAGCCCCGCGAACTGCTGCTGGTCTGCTCGCTCGGGCTGCTCACGGTGTTCGGGCTCAGCCACCACGACGAGGTCGACAACATCAACGACGCCCGCTTCCTGTACGGGGCGATGGTCAGCTACGTCGTCCTGACGCTGTTCTCGGCCTGGGTCGCCAAGATCCGGATGCGGCGCGCGGCGGCCTTCGCGGCCGTCAGCTCCGTCGCCGAAGCCGCCCAGCGGGCGCTGCTGCAGCTGCCCGGGCCGACCGTCGGGCCGCTGCGGCTCGCAGTGCGGTACGTGTCGGCGGCGGACGCCTCACGGATCGGCGGGGACCTGTACTCCGTACTGGAGACGCCGCACGGCACCCGGGTCGCGGTCGGGGACGTCCGGGGCAAGGGACTGGCCGCCGTCCAGACCGCGGCCGTGGTGCTGGGCGCCTTCCGCGAGGCGGCGTACGACGAGGCCGGGCTGCGGGGCGTCGCGGCGCGGATCGAGGCCAGCGTCGAACGGCACGTGCCGGACGGGGAGTTCACCACGGCGCTGTTCGCGGAGTTCCGAACGCCCGGGGCGATGGAGCTGCTGCAGTACGGGCACGTGCCGCCGATCCGGGTGGACCACGAGGGGCGGGCGCACGTGCTGGACGCGCCCGACCCGTGGGTGCCGCTGGGGCTCGGCCGGCTGGCGGCGGGGGAGCCGACCACCTGGGCCCAGCCGTTCGGGGCGGAGGACGTGCTGGTGCTCTGCACGGACGGGGTGATCGAGGCGCGGCACCGGACGAGCGGGGAGTTCTACCCGCTGGCCGAGCGGGTCGGGCCGCTGGTGCGGGGGGCCGCGCGCTCGGAGGGGGAGCTGGAGACGGCGGTCGGGCGGGTGTACGCGGACCTGCTGGCGCATACGGGTGGGGAGTTGCGGGACGACGCGTTGTTGCTGCTGATCGTGCGGACGGATGGGTGAGGGGGCCCTGCGGGGG
>NZ_LFVW01000014.1:0-31287 GCF_001182915.1 Kitasatospora sp. MY 5-36 | reverse complement strand
GACGCACCGGGGGCGAGCGAGGCCGCACCCGGCGGACAGGCCGCCACGAGCGGCCCCCCGGAACCCGAGAACGCCGTCTCGTTCACCGTCACGTCCGTCAGCGTCACGTTCCCGGTGTTCGTCACCAGGAAGCTGTAGTCCACGACCTGCCCGACCGTCGAGACCGTCGTCGGCGACGCCGACTTCACGATGGTGAGCGCGGGCGTCACCGGGACCGGGGTGTTCGTGAAGGTGCAGAGCACCATCGGGCTGTTCTTGTCCTCCACCGTCGCCGGGAACGGCAGGTTGAAGGTGGTCACCCCGCTGCCCGAGGTGATCGGGGCGTTGCCGTTGGCCGTGTCGACGCAGTCGTAGGTGGCGGTGTAGTCGGAGAGGCTTCCGGAGGCCGCCGTCTCGGTGAGGGTGTAGGTGGTGCCGGACAGCGCGATGACCGGGCCGGCCGGGGGCGACTGGACGCCCGTGCTGGTGCCGGTCGTGGTGGCGGTGTTGCCCTGGGTGACGCCACCGCCGGTGATCTCCAGCGTGAACTGGTCGTTGGACGTGGTCGACTCGGCGAAGCGGCCGACGATGTCCTTCTGCAGGGTCAGGGTCGGGTTGGTGGAGCAGGCGCCGAGGTCCACGGAGAGGAAGGCGTTGTTGGTGTACGGCGTGGGACCGGCCGTGACCGCACCGGTGTTCGGGTTGAGCCGCTCCAGGTAGGTGGTGGTCCCCGAGGTGAACTCGATGTAGAGGTTGCCGACGTTGTCGAAGGCCGCCCCGTTGAAGGACCTGTCCGTCGGGTTGTCCAGGGTGCTCAGCGTCGTGCTGGTCAGCGGCACACCGGTGGCCGACCCCGTGGTGGGGATCGGTGCGGAGACCCGGCCGATGGCGGCGTCGGTCCCGACGGAGGAGAGGATGTAGAGGTTGCCGCCCGCGTCGAAGGTGATGTCGCCGTTGGGGCCGGAGGTGCCGGTGACCGGCAGGTCGAACGTGCCGATCACGCCGGGGATCGCGGTGTTGGTGGTGGTGTTGAACCCGTAGAGGGTGGCCACGCCGGGCGTGGTCGCGGTACCGGGCTCGAAGCTGGCGTAGTAGTAGATGCCGTTGACCGGGTTCACCGCGCCGGCGACGAAGGAGTCACTGGTGGGGCCGGCGGATCCGGTGTAGACGGTCCAGGCGCCGGTGGCCGCGTTGTAGCCGTACACGTTCACGGACCCGCTGACGGCCGGCGTCTGGTCGACCACGTAGGCGGCGGTGCCGCCGTCCGTGATGCCGAGGGCGTTCGTGAAGCCGGACCCGGCGGGGAGCGTGCTCACCGTCGTGGCGGTCACGTTGGCGCCGCCGACGGTGCCGGAGGCCAGGGCCAGCAGGGTGCCCGTACCGGCGCCCGAGGAGCCGCGCTGGACGGCGTAGATCGTGTTGCCGCTGCAATCCAAGGGGGGGCCGGGTGCCCGGGGCGCGTGGCCGGCCGGGGCCGTGCCCGCCGGGGGGACGCTCTCGGCGGACGGCACGGACGCTGGGGTGCTCACCGCGGACGACGAGGGGGACGGGGCCTGCGAGGCGTTGCCCTGGACGGGGGCGGCCTTCGCCGAGGCGGCGTCCGGGGCCTGCCACTCCAGCACCACGAGGCCGTCACGTCCGTCACGTCCGTCGCGGTCGCCGGGCTTCACCGGGGCGGCGGGGTGACCGAAGCCGCCGAAGCCCGCCCCGGCGACGTACTGGCGCTCGGTCAGGTGCGACGCCAGGCCCGCCGGAACGTCGCCGCCCCCGGAGCCGACGGCCGTACCGCCCGCGCTCGGGGAGGTGCCGCCGTCGGCCGCCAGCAGGGTGCGGGCCGAGGCGTGCGGCTCGTCGGACAGGACGCTGGAGGCGCCGCCGCCGAGGGCCGTCCGGGCCGCCGGGGAGCTCGGGTCCTCGGAGTGCGCCCGACCGCCCTGGCCGGGCACCACCGTCAGCCGCTGCCCCGGCGTCACGTCCAGCAGAGCCGTCGCGAAGGCGCCGGCGGCACCCGGTCGGCTCCGGTGGTCGGCTCCGGCCGTTCCCGCGGGGCTGTCGGCTTCGGCGGCCGCGCCCGCGCCCCAGGCCTTCGCCCGGACGGAGGTGACACCGGGGGGAACGGTGAAGTCCTGGCCGCCACCGGTGTGGGTGAAGGCGAGGCAGTCGGTGTAGCCCGGGTCGGGCGGGCAGGCCTGGGCGGCGTGCGCGGCGGGGGCGGCCATCAGCGGGACGAGCGACAGTGGTACCAGCGTCAGCACCGCTGCCAGCGCTCCGGACCAGCCGCGCCGCTTCGACGCGGCACGGTTCGACGGACGAGTCGGGACGGTACTGCCCCGCACCCCGAAGGCCGGGACCAGGCCCCGGCGACGTCTGACTTTGGGCATCGAGGACTCTCCAGGGTGTGCACAGGACTCTGGATGACGGAGTGAACACGCCATTGGGCGACGGGACGACTATGCCGTCTCCACCATCCGGGTCGGTCCGGCACGCTGGGGAGGTCATCCCGGCGGCCCACACGAACGGTCCGACCACCGCGCTCGACGCCCGTCGCGCGCCCCCTTCACGGGGTGCGACCGACCGTGACTAACTCGACCCGGGCCAGTGCCACGTCTGTTGACGCATCGTCATATGAACGGACCGCGTCGAGCGGAGTCGGCCCGCACCCGCGCCGGCGAGGGCGGTCCGGCCGGTGAACACCGCCGGACGCGGCGAGGCCGGGGCCGTCCGGGAGCGGCGACTCCCGGACGGCACCGGCCTCACGGTGCGTGAAGGGCTACCAACGGCGGCGCGGCGCCGGTGGGTTAAGCTTGGCGGCGAGCGCCGAGAGGAAGGTCGGGAGCTTGTCGACCATGGCCTTGGGGACCGGGGTGGTCTCGACGCTGCCGGTTCGCACGTCCTCGACGAGCAGCGTGTACGTGCCGTTCTCCTCGACGAGTTCGGCGGCGAAGAGCAGTGTCCTGGTGGAGGTTTCCATCGGGGTTCCTAGGCTTGGGTGTCGTTGAGCCAGGCGGTCCACGCCGCGGTGGCCCGCTGCTCGTCGGCATCCTCGGCGAACAGGTGGTGGCCGAGCCAGATCGGCACGTTCCAGGTGCTGCCGTTGAAGAACCGGTAGAGCGCGTCCGGGCCGCGCAGGCCGACGAAGTCGGGGCTGAGCCAGTCCACGACCACCTCTTCCGGCCCTCCGTCCGTACCGGGGACGTCGAGCCGCAGGCGGTCGCCGACGGCCGCGTCGGCGGCGAGGCCGAGGCGCAGCCGCAGGGCGGCGAAGTCCGCCGGGTCGGCGGTGGGTTCGGGGCGCGGGGCCCTGACGTAGACGGCGGGGCGGCCGGCGAAGTGCCGCAGGTACTCGGCGAGGCCGTGCTGGTAGAAGTCGACGTGCTTCTCGGCCGCGTCCGACTTGGCGTCCCACATCCAGGCCTCGTCGACGACGCCCGTGTGCACCCAGTGGATGCCCATCCGCAGGTGGCTCGTTCCGCCGTCGGCGGGCTCGATGTGGTAGCTGAGCGTGTTGGAGAACCCGCCGTCCTGGGTCGCCCGGACGGCGAACTGCCGCGGCGGCTCCCACGCCACGACGGTGGAGTCGCCCCGGCTGGCCTTCCCGCCGACGCGCGGCTCGACCTCCATCGGATACAGCCAGCCGAGGTTGCCGGCCCCGGTGGCGACCGCGTCCCAGACCTGTTCGGGCGTGGCGGGCAGGTCCTGTTCCCGGCGGACCTCGAACTCTCGGGCCATGGTCGGTACTCCTTCGTCGTCGTTCATGGTCAGTGGTCGTCGTTCATGATCAGTAGGTGACCGGGAGGGCGCTCAGCCGCCGTTGCAGCGGGTTGGGCCGCCAGTCCAGCGCCGCCTCGTCGGCCAGCCGCAGCCCGGGCAGCCGGCGCACCAGCGTGCCGATCGCCACCTCGGCCTGGAGCTTGGCCAGTGGGCCGCCGAGGCAGAAGTGCGGGCCGTGGCCGAAGGTCAGGTGCCGGTTGCCGGGGCGGGTGAGGTCGAGCCGGTCGGGGTCCTCGAAGCGGTCCGGGTCGCGGTTGGCCGCGGCGAGGAACAGGTACGCCAGGTCCCCCTCCCGCAGTGTCCGTCCGCCGATCTCCAGGTCCTCCGCGACGACCCGGACGATCGCCTGGGTCACCGTGTCGTAGCGGGCGAGTTCCTCGACAGCGGTACGGATCAGCGCCGGGTCCGCGCGCAGCCGGGCCAGTTGGTCCGGATGGCGCAGCAGGGCGAGGACGCCGTTGTTGATCAGGTTGGCGGTGGTCTCGTCGCCGGCGGTGATCAGGACGAAGCAGGTGGACAGCAGTTCGGAGTCGGTGAGCCGCTCGTCCTGCGCCTGGGTGGCGACCAGGGCGCTGATCAGGTCGTCGCCCGGCGCGCGCCGGCGCTCCCGGATGAGCCCGGACAGGTACTCCTCGTACTGGTCGATCGCCGCCTCGGACTTGTCGATGTCCTCGGTGAGCCGGCCGAAGCGGCGGAACCAGCTCTTGACCCGCGGCCGGTCCTCCTCCGGGATGCCGAAGAGCTCGCAGACGACGGACATCGGCAGCGGGGCGGCGACGGCCTCGATCAGGTCCATGCTCGACCCGGCCGCGACCGCCTCGTCGACGAGCCGGTCGACGATGCCCTGGATCCTGTCGCGCAGCGCTTCGACGCGCCGGGCGGTGAAGGCCCGGTTGGCCAGCTTGCGCAGCCGGCTGTGGTCCGGCGGGTCGGTGTTGGTCATCACCCGGCCGAGCCGGTCGGTGAGCCGGCTCAGGGCCTTCAGGTCGCCGCCGAGCGCGCTGTAGGCCCGGGTCATCCGGTCGCGGTCGTTGGACAGCCGCAGGTCGCCCAGGGCCGCCTCGATGTCGGCGTACCGGGTGAGGTACCAGATGCCCTGGTCGCTGCGGTGGACGGGGCTCTCCCGCCGCATGCGGGCGTAGAGGGGGTACGGGTCCCGCCGGGCCTCGGGGGTGAGCAGGTCCGCGGCGAAGTCGTGGGACGGGACGGGGTCGTGGGCCGGGGCGAGGCCCGCCGCGGGGCGGGCCTCGTCCGTGGTGTCGGTCGGGTTCACTACGGGCCGCGCTACTTCCGGGTGTCCATGGCGTCGGCGAGGCTCCTGGGCCGCATGTCGGTCCAGGACTTCTCGACGTACTCCAGGCAGGCGGCGTTGGTGTCGGGGCCGTGGACGACGGTCCAGCCCTCGGGGACGTCCGCGAACTGCGGCCAGAGCGAGTGCTGGTTCTCCTCGTTGACGAGCACGAGGAAGGTGCCGTCCTGGTCGTCGAAGGGGTTGGTCATGGGTCAGTCCTCCTGGTGGGAAAGGGTGGTGGTGCCGTCGGTGTCGCCGACGGCCTCGGTGATCCTGGCGGCCAGGACCGGTCCGATCTGGGCCAGCGAGCCGGCCTGGGTCATCCGGTCGTGCCGGGTGGTGATCTCGTGGGACTCGATCCGGCCGGTGACGTAGGGGCGCCAGGTCTCGGGCCCGGCGTTGTCCTCGGCGCGGTCGATCGTGGAGTTGAACAGCAGCAGGTCCCCGTCGAAGCCGCCGGGGACGAAGTCGACCGCCAGCTTCGAGTTGTTGATCATGATCTCGACGATCACCTCGACCTGCCGCTCGGTCAGGCCGGCCAGCGCACTGCCCCGGCGGTTCAGCACCTCGGCGACCTCGGCGTAGGTGATCTCCCGGTCGCCCAGCTCGTCCGGGTCGACGTCGAGCACGCCGACGAGCACGTCCCGCACGGTGGGCACCGGAGCCACCTCGAACCGCACCTCCTTCACCGGGTAGGCGTCGAGGATCGCCAGCAGTGCGGTCCGTTCGCCGCGCGACTGCAGCTCGCAGGCGAGCGCGTGGGCGATCAGCCCGCCGGCGGACCAGCCGAGCAGCAGGTACGGGCCCTCCGGCTGGATCTTCTGGATCTGGTCGGCGTAGTCCGCCGCCATCTCCTCGTAGGAGGCCGGCAGGGGTTCGGGCCGGCCGAGGCCCCGCGCCTGGATGGCGTAGACCGGGTGCTGCGGGCCGAGGTGGTTCAGCAGTCCGCTGTACGACCAGCTGATGCCGCCGCCGGGGTGGACGCAGAACAGCGGCGTCCCGGTCCCGGTCGAGCGCAGCGGCAACACCACGTCCAACGCGTCCTCGGGGTCGTCCATGAGCAGGCGCTCGGTGAGACCGGCCACGGTCGGCGCCTCGAACAGCATCCGCAGGCCCAACTCCAGGCCGAGGGTCTCGCGGACCCGGGAGGCCAGCCGGGCGGCCAGCAGCGAGTGCCCGCCCAGGTCGAAGAAGTTGTCGTCGATGCCCACCTGCTCCCGGCCGAGCACCTCGGCGACGAGGCCGCACAGCAGCTGCTCCTGCGGCGTCCGGGGGCCGCGCCCGGCGGTCGAGGACCCGTACTCGGGGGCGGGCAGGGCGGCCCGGTCGAGCTTGCCGTTGGCGGTCAGCGGCAGCGCGTCCACGGTGACGAACGCCGCCGGCACCATGTAGTCGGGCAGGTCGCGGCGCAGTCGGCCGGACAGCTCGCCCGCCTCGGGCGCCCCCTCCGGGGCGGGCACCAGGTAGGCGACCAGCCGCTTGTCCCCCGGCCGGTCCTCGCGGGCGACGACGGCCGCCTGGGCGACGCCCGGGCAGCCCGCCAGGACGGCCTCGATCTCGCCGGGCTCGATCCGCAGGCCGCGCAGCTTGACCTGGTGGTCGGCGCGTCCGGCGAAGTCCAGCGTGCCGTCGGTCCGCCAGGACGCGAGGTCGCCGGTGCGGTACATCCGGCTGCCGGACGGCCCGTACGGGTCGGCGGTGAAGCGCTCCGCCGTCAGGCCGGCCCGTCCGAGGTAGCCGCGGGCCACGCCCGTCCCCGCGAGGTACAGCTCGCCGACCATGCCGGTCGGCACCGGGCGCAGCCGCTCGTCGAGCACGTAGGCGCGCATGTTCGCCATCGGCCGGCCGATCGGCACGGTCGCGGCGTGTTCGGGGAGGTCGTCCACCGGGTGCCGCGTGGCCAGGGTGGTGGCCTCGGTGGGCCCGTAGCCGTTGACCACCTCGATGCCGGGGCAGGCCTCCCGCACCCGGGCGACGGCGGCCGGGGAGACCACGTCGCCGCCGGTCCACACCTCGCGCACCCCGGCGAGCAGGCCCGGGCGCTCCTCGGCGACCAGGCGGAACAGTCCGGCCGTGAGCCACAGTCCGGTCACCCCGTGCGCGGTGATGGTGTGCTGGAGCAGGTCGAGGTCGAGCTGCTCCGGCGGCGCCACGACGACCCGGCCGCCGTTGAGCAGCGGCACCCACAGCTCGTAGGTGGAGAGGTCGAAGGCCGTCGGGGAGTGCATCAGCACCCGCGCGTGTCCGCCGCCCCGCCACTCGGGGGTGAGCGCGAGGCCCACCACGTCGCGGTGGGTGACGGCCACGCCCTTCGGCCGGCCGGTCGAGCCGGAGGTGTACATGATGTACGCCAACTGCTCCGGCGCACAGGGGACTTCGACCTCGAACGGATCGGCGGCCGCGGACCGCTCCAGTGCGGTGAGCACCTCCCGGGTGAGCACCAGCGCGGCCCCGCTCTCCCGCAGGATCAGGTCGACCCGGGAGGAGGGGAAGCGCGGGTCGAGCGGCACGTAGGCGCCGCCGGCCTTGATGATCGCCAGGATCGCCACGACCAGCTCCGCCGAACGGTCCAGCATGACCGCGACCGGTGTCTCCGGCCGTACGCCCTGGCGGATCAGCGCCCGCGCCAGGCGGGCGGCCCGCTGGTCGAGCTGCGCGTAGGTCAGCTCGGTGCCGCCCGCCACGACCGCGACCGCCTCCGGGATGGCCCGCACCTGGCGGGCGAACAGCTCCGGCACCGCGGCCCGGGGCAGCTCGGCCGCGACGCCGGTGGACCCGGCGAGCAGTCGGCGGCGCTCCTCGGCGGGCATGATGTCGATCCGGCTGATCGGCCGGTCCGGGTCGGCGACCGCCGCGCGCAGCAGCCGGGCCAGGCGCTCGAACAGCAGCTCCACGGTGGGCGCGTCGAACAGGTCGGTGGCGTACTCCACCGCGCCGACCAGGCCGTCGGGGACGCCGTCCGGGCCGAACCGCTCGGCCAGGCTGAAGGTCAGGTCGACCCGGGAGGTGCCGGTCGGCGCCGCCAGGTGGCCGGTCTCCAGCCCCGGCAGCGCGAACTCGCCGACCGGCGCGTTCTGCAGGGCCAGCATGATCTGGAACAGCGGGTGGTGGGCCAGCGACCGCGCGGGGTTGACCACCTCGACCAGGTACTCGAACGGCACGTCCTGGTGGTCGTACGCGCCGAGCGCCTTCTGCCGGACCCGGCCGAGCAGTTCGGCGAAGGACGGGTCGCCGCAGGTGTCGGTGCGCAGCACCAGGGTGTTGACGAAGAACCCGACCAACTCGTCCAGCGCCTGGTCGGTCCGGCCGGCGATCGGGCTGCCGACCGGGATGTCCGTGCCGGCGCCGAGCCGGGTGAGCAGGGCCGCGAGTCCGGCCTGGAGCACCATGAACATGCTGGCGCCGCGCGCGGCGGCCAGGTCCCGCAGGGCCTGGTGCAGTTCGGCGTCGAGCCGGACCGCGACCCCGTCGCCGCGCTGGGAGGCCACCGGCGGCCGCGGCCGGTCGGCGAGCAGCTGAAGTTGCTGCGGGACGCCGGCCAGCTCCTCCTTCCAGTAGGCCAGTTGCCGGGCGAACAGGCTGTCCGGGTCGGCGGCGTCGCCGAGCAGATCGCGCTGCCAGGCGCTGTAGTCGGCGTACTGCACCGGCAGCGGGGACCACTGCGGGGCCTCACCGCGGCAGCGGGCCGCGTAGGCCGCGGCGAGGTCACCGGAGAGCGGGCCCATCGACCAGCCGTCGGCGGCGATGTGGTGCACCACGACCAGCAGGGCGTGCCGGTCGGGGGCGAGGGCGTACAGCTCCGCCCGGACCGGCGGCTCCGCGGCCAGGTCGAAGCCGCACCCGGCCGTCTCCGCCAGGCGCCCGGCCAGGGCGCTCTCGTCGATCTCCACCACCGGCAGTGCGGGGCGCGCCTGCTCGGCGCTCAGCACGACCTGGTACGGCACGCCGTCCGTCTCACGGAACACCGTCCGCAGGCTCTCGTGCCGGGCCACCACGTCCGCGAGCGCGGCGTGCAGGGCCGGGCGGTCCAGCTCGCCGGTCAGGCTCAGCGCGAGCGGCATGTTGTAGGTGGCGCTCGGTCCGTCCATCCGGTGCAGGAACCAGAGACGGCGCTGGGCGAAGGAGAGCGGCACCCGGTCGGGGCGGGCCTGGGCGGTCAGCGCGGGCCGCGCCACTCCGGAGCCGTCCAGGCGGGCGGCCAGCCCGGCCACGGTGGGGGTCTCGAACAGCGTCCGGACCTCCAGCTCGGCGCCGAGGGTCGCCCGGACCCGGGAGGCCAGGCGGGTCGCCAGCAGGGAGTGCCCGCCCAGGTCGAAGAAGCCGTCGTCGACGCCGACCGCGGGCAGGCCCAGCACCTCGGCGAACAGCTCGGCGAGGAGCTGCTCCTGCGGGGTGCGCGGCGCCCGTCCGACCGCGACCGGGCCGAGGTCGGGGGCGGGCAGAGCACGGCGGTCGAGCTTGCCGTTGGCCGTCAGGGGCAGCTCCTCCAGCGCCACGAACGCCGAGGGGACCAGGTAATCGGGCAGCCGGTCCCGCAGCCAGTCGCGGAGTTCGCCCAGGAGGGCGCTGGTGCCCCGGTTTCCGGTCGGGCGGTTGGTCAGCGAGGACAGCGGCGCACCCGTGGCCCGGGCCGGCCGGTACGCCTCGACCGGGGAGCCGTGGAGCGCCCGGGGGTCGGTGAAGACGACGTCCACGGCGTCCGCCGCGGTGGCCGACCAGGTGACGGCCACCGGGCGGCCGAACTCCGAGCCGAGGGCGTGGAAGTCCTCCGGGTCGGGCAGGTCGGCGTCCTCCGGGGCGTGCAGGCGTTCCAGCAGCTCGGCGAGCGAGCCGTCGCCGTCCTGCACCGCCCGGGCCAGTGCGGCCTCCCGCGCCACCCGGCTGTTCGGCACCCCGGTGATCCGCAGCGCTCCGAGGGGCGACTGGCCGAGCAGCTCGCGCAGTTCGGCCGGTCCGGCGACCTGCCGGCCCCAGGCCAGTTCGACGGACCGCTCCGGGGCCGCCGGGGTGACCGGCGGCTTGTGCAGCGTCACGTCGTAGCGGTAGCGGGTCAGCTCGTTGTGGTGGCGGCCGCGCTTGACCTCGACGACCGCCGTGCCGATGTCCGTACCGTGCTCCCGCAGGGCGGTGAAGAAGTCCGGGTCGACCAGGAGCTCCTTCTCCACCCGCAAGGCCTGCTCCACCGTGCGGCGCACCGACGTGAGGTCGGCGGCCTCGGCGGCCCGGTGGAGCTGGACGGCGGTGGCCAGCGGGCGCAGCAGCCGCAGGTTGCGGACGTCGCCGACGAAGAGCGCGCCGCCGGGGGCCAGCAGCCCCATCAGCTTCCCGATCACGTCGGCGAGGTAGTCGGCGGACGGGAAGTACTGCACCACCGAGTTGATCACGATGGTGTCGAACTCCCCGGCCGGGAGCCCGTCGGTGTCGTGCGCCGGGCGGGTCTGCAGGACGACCCGGCCGGCCAGCTCCTCCTGGCCGGCCACCTGGGCGGCCAGCGCGTCGATCGCGGTGGCGGAGAAGTCGGTCGCGAAGTACGTCTCGCAGTGCGGTGCGACCTGCGACAGGATCAGGCCGGTGCCGACGCCGACCTCCAGCACCCGGCGGGGGCGCAGGGCCAGGATGCGGGCCACCGTGGCGTCCCGCCACTCCCGCATCTGCTCGACCGGAATCGGGCTGGCGTCGTAACTGCTGTTCCAGCCCACGAAGTTCTGGCCGAAGCCGGCGTCCTCGGGAACGATCGGCAGGGCGTCGTAGATATCCTGCCACTCACCCACGTGGTCCGCTTCCAGGGCGCTGTCGCGGGCCTCCTCCTGGCGGGGGACGACGTAGCCGATGAGCCGGTCGTCCTGGGCGAGGACGGCGGCCCGGGCGACGGCGGGGTGCTCGGCCAGGGCCGTCTCGACCTCGCCGGGCTCGACCCGGAAGCCGCGCACCTTCACCTGCTCGTCGGCGCGGCCGACGTACTCCAACTGCTCGTCACCGAGCCAGCGGACCAGGTCGCCGGTGCGGTACATCCGCTCCCCCGGCTCGAACGGGCAGGCCACGAACCGGCCCGCCGTCAGGCCCGGCCGGTCCAGGTAACCCCGGGCCAGACCCGCACCGGCGACGTACAGTTCGCCGGGCACGCCGGGCGGCACCGGCCGCAGCCGGTCGTCCAGCACGTACACCCGGGCGTTGGCGATCGGCCGGCCGATCGGCGGCACGCCCGCTCCCGCCGTCAGCGGGTCGCTCATCGTCGCGCAGACCGTCGTCTCCGTCGGGCCGTACGCGTTGATCATCCGCCGGCCCGGCGCCCAGCGCGCGACCAGCTCCGGCGGGCAGGCCTCACCCGCCACCACCAGCGTCGACACCGCCACCGAGCCCTCCGGCACGGCGGCCAGGACGGACGGCGGCACGGTCACATGGGTGACCGCGATGCCCGGGTCGGCCAGCGCCGCGACCGGGTCCGCCGCCGGAGGCAGCACCAGGGCCGCGCCGCGCAGCAGGGCGGTGTAGATCTCCGACACCGACGCGTCGAAGCTCGGCGAGGCGAACTGCAGCACCCGGCTGCCGGGTTCGATCGCGAACCGCTCGATCTGGGCGGCGACCAGGCTCGCCACACCGCCGTGGGGAACCACGACGCCCTTGGGGCGGCCGGTCGAACCCGAGGTGTAGATCACGTACGCCGGATTCCGGACGTCGAGAGCGACCTCCGGGTCGGTCTCCGGCCCGTCGCCCCCGGCCACCACGGCGGGGTCGTCGACCAGCAGCGCCGGGCGGGCGTCCGCCAACATGAAGTCGATCCGCGCCCGCGGGTACGCCGGATCCACCGGCAGGTACGCCGCCCCGGCCTTCAGGACGCCCAGAACGGCGACCACGGCTTCCACCGAGCGCGGCAGCGCCACCGCCACCAGCTGCTCCGGACCCACCCCCCGCGCGATCAGCGAGTGCGCGAACCGATTGGCCCGGGCGTTCAATTGACGGTACGTCAGCTCAACGTCGCCCCGGACGAGGGCGACCGCGTCCGGCGTCGCCGCCACCTGCGCCGCGAACGCCTGCGGCACCGGAACAGCGGCCACCTCGCGGGCGGTCGCGTTGCCCCGCTCCAGCAGCCGGTGCCGCTCCTCGCCGTCGAGGAGGTCGACCGCGCCGATCGACCGCTCCGGGTCGGCGGTGACGGCCTCCAGCAGGAGCGTCCAGCGCCGTACCAGGGCCTCGACCGTCGAGCGGTCGAACAGGTCGGTGGCGTACTCCGCCGCGCCGACGATCCCGGCCGGGCTCCCGTCCGGACCGAACTGCTCGACGAGGCTCACCCCGAGGTCGAACTTGGCCGTTCCGGTGGCCACCGCGTAGGTGGCCACCTCCAGGCCCGGCAGCGAGAACCGGCCCATCGGGGCGTTCTGCACGGCCAGGATGGTCTGGAACAGCGGGTGGTGCGACAGCGACCGGGACGGGTTCAGCACCTCGACCAGGTGCTCGAACGGCACGTCCTGGTGGGCGTACGCCGACAGCGCCGCCTCTCGCACCCGCCCGAGCAGTTCGGTGAAGCTCGGATCGCCGCTGGTGTCCGTCCGCAGCACCAGGGTGTTCACGAAGAACCCGACCAGCTCGTCCAGTGCCTCGTCGGTCCGACCCGCGATCGGCGAACCGATCGGGATGTCCGTGCCCGCGCCGAGCCGGGTGTACAGCGCCGCCAGCGCCGCCTGCAGCACCATGAACAGGCTGGTGCCCGTGGTCCGCGCCAACTCGGTCAGCGCGGTGTGCAGTTCGGGGCTCAGCTCCAGGCCGACGTGGTCCCCGTGCCAGCCGGCGACGGCCGGCCGCGGCCGGTCGGCGGGCAGTTGGAGCAGCTCCGGCAGGTCGGACAGCTGGCGCTTCCAGTAGTCGAGCTGCTCGGCGAACCGGCTCTGCGGGTCGGCGGCGTCGCCGAGCAGGTCGCGCTGCCAGAGCGTGTAGTCGGCGTACTGCACCGGCAGCTCCGACCAACCGGGCGCGCGGCCCGCGCTCCGGGCGGCGTACGCCTCGGCGAGGTCGCGGGCCAGCGGGCCGGTGGACCAGCCGTCACCGGCGATGTGGTGCATCACCAGCAGCAGCACGTGCTCGTCCGGCGCGACCGCGAACAGCTCCGCCCGCAGCGGCGGCTCCGCCGCCAGGTCGAAGGGCCGCCGGGCGAACTCGGCGAGCCGGCCGTGCAGTTCATCCTGCGGGACCTCGGTCAGCCCGGCCCGGGGCCGGGCCTCGGCCGGGTCCAGGACCCGCTGGCACGGGACGCCGGCCACCTCCGGGAAGACCGTCCGCAGGCTCTCGTGCCGGGCCGCCACGTCGGCCAGCGCCTCGTCCAGCGCCGCCTGGTCGAGCGTCCCGGTCAGCTGGAGGGCCAGCGGGATGTGGTACGTCGCCGCCGCGCCGTCCATCCGGTGCAGGAACCAGAGCCGGCGCTGGGCGAAGGACAGCGGTACGGCCTCCGGCCGCTCCCGAACGGCCAGCGTCGGGCGTGCACTGCCCGCCTCGGCCAGCGCCCCGGCCAGACCCGCCACCGTGGACGTCTGGAACAGCGTGCGCAGCCCCAGCTCCACGCCGAGCACCGAGCGCACCCTGGCGGCCAGCCGGGTGGCGAGCAGGGAGTGCCCGCCGAGGTCGAAGAAGTCCTCGTCGACCCCGACCTGGGGCCGGCCCAGCACCTCGGCGAACAGCTCGCAGAGGATCTGCTCCTGCGGGGTGCGCGGCGCCCGGCCCGCCGCCGTGGGCACGGACTCGGGCGCGGGGAGCGCCGCCCGGTCCAGCTTCCCGTTCGGCGTCAGCGGCAGCGCCTCCAGCAGCACGAACGCGGACGGGACCAGGTAGTCCGGCAGGCGCTCGCGCAGGTGCGCCGCCAGCTCCGCCGGACGGGCGGAAGCGCCGGGCCTCGGAACCACGTAGCCGACGAGGCGCTCGTCCCGGGCCAGGACCGTCGACTGCGCGACGGCGGGGTGCCCGGCCAGGGCCGCCTCGATCTCGCCGAGTTCGATCCGGAAGCCGCGCACCTTCACCTGGTCGTCGGCGCGGCCGACGTACTCCAGCTCACCGTCGGCGCGCCGAAGCACCAGGTCTCCGGTGCGGTACATCCGCTCCCCCGGCTCGAACGGGCAGGCCACGAACCGCCCGGCCGTCAGGCCCGGCCGGTCCAGGTAACCGCGCGCCAGACCCGGACCGGCGACGTACAACTCCCCCTGCACACCCGGCGGCACCAGGCGCAGCCGGTCGTCCAGCACATACACCCGGAAGCCCGCGACCGCACGGCCGATCGGCGGCGCACCCGCTCCCGGCGCCAGCGGGTCGCTCATCGTCGCGCAGACCGTGCTCTCCGTCGGGCCGTACGCGTTGATCATCCGTCGGCCGGGCGCCCAGCGCGCCACCAGCTCCGGCGGGCACGCCTCCCCCGCCACCACCAGGGTGCCGGCCGTGACCTCGGCGCCGTCCACGGCCGCCAGGGCCGAGGGCGGCAGGGTCACATGGGTGACGCCGAGCCGGCGGTCCGTCAGCGACTCCAGCGGCGCGTCAGCCGAGGCCAAGATGAGGGCGGCGCCGCTGAGCAGGGCGCTGCACACGTCCCAGAACGACGCGTCGAAGCTGGGCGAGGCGAACTGCAGCACCCGACTGCCCGGCCCGACGCCGAGGCGCTCGACCTGCGCCGCCGCGAGTCCCGACACACCGCCGTGGCTGACCACGACGCCCTTGGGACGCCCGGTCGAACCCGAGGTGTAGATCACGTACGCCGGGTGCCGGACGTCGAGAACGACCTCCGGGTCGCTCTCCGGCCCGTCGCCCTCAGCCACCATGGCGGGGTCGTCGACCACCAGCACCGGCCGGGCGTCCGCCAGCATGAAGTCGATCCGCGCCCGCGGGTACGCCGGGTCCACCGGCAGGTACGCCGCTCCGGCCTTCAGCACACCGAGGACCGCCACCACCGACTCCACCGAGCGCGGCAGCGCCACCGCCACCAGCTGCTCCGGGCCCACGCCCCGGGCGTTCAGCGCGTGAGCGAACCGGTTCGCCCGGGCGTTCAGCTCCCGGTACGTCAGCTCGGCCTCGCCGCAGACCAGCGCGACCTCGTCCGGCTCTGCCGCCACCCGCGCCGCGAACAGCTCCGGCAGACTCACCCGGGCCGCCCCGCCGTCGACGGCGGGCAGCAGCTCGTGCCGCTCCTCGGCCGACAGCAGGTCGACCGCGCCGATCGGCCGCTCGGGCGCGGCGGCCACCGCGGTCAGCAGCCTGGTCCAGCGGGCGACCAGGGCCTCGACCGTCGAGCGGTCGAACAGGTCGGTGCTGTACTCCACCGCGCCACTGAGCCCGGCCGGCGCACCGTCGGGCCCGTGCTCCTCCGCGAACCCGAAGGTCAGGTCGAGCCGCGCGGTCCCGGTGAGCACGTTCACCCCGGAGACCCGGACGCCCGGCAGTTCGAAGTCGCCGCCCGGCGCGTTCTGGACGACCAGCCCGGTCTGGTACAGCGGGTGGTGGGAGAGCGAGCGGGACGGGTTCAGCGCCTCCACCAGGTGCTCGAACGGCACGTCCTGGTGCGCGTACGCCGACAGCGCCGTCTCCCGGACCCGCCCGAGCAGTTCGGTGAAGCTCGGGTCGCCGCTGGTGTCCGTCCGCAGCACCAGGGTGTTGATGAAGAACCCGACCAGCTCGTCCAGCGCCTCGTCGGTCCGGCCCGCGATCGGCGAGCCGATCGGGATGTCCGTGCCCGCGCCCAGCCGGGTGTACAGCGCCGCCAGCGCGGCCTGCAGCACCATGAACAGGGTCGCACCCGAGCGTCGCGCCAACTCCACCAGTGCCGCGTGCAGTTCGGCGTCGAGCCGGACGTCCAGCAGGTCGCCGCCGTACGACATGGCGGCCGGGCGCGGCCGGTCCGCGGGCAGCGGGAGCTGCTCGGGCAGCCCGGCCAGTGCCTCCTTCCAGTAGGCGACCTGGCGGGCGAACAGGCTGTCGGCGTCGTGCTCGTCGCCGAGGATCTCGTGCTGCCACAGGGTGTAGTCGCCGTACGTGACCGGCAGCGGCGGCCAGGCCGGCGCCCCGCCGCCCTGGCGGGTGGTGTAGGCGGTGGCCAGGTCGCGGGCCAGCGGGCCCATGGACCAGCCGTCCCCGACGATGTGGTGCATGACCAGCAGCAGCACGTGCTCGTCCGGCGCGACCGCGAACAGCTCCGCCCGCAGCGGAACTTCCGAGGTCAGGTCGAAGCCGCGCACCGCGGCCTCGCGCAGCAGCGCGGGCACCTCCGCCTCGCCGGCCGCGCGGACGGTCAGCGGGACGGCGGCCTCGGTGCTGTCCAGCACGCGCTGGAACGGGATTCCGGCGGTCTGCGGGAACACCGTGCGCAGCGTCTCGTGCCGGGCCACCACGTCGGCGAGCGCGGCGCTCAGCGCGGCCCGGTCGAGGCGGCCGGACAGCCGCAGGGCCAGCGGCATGTGGTACGTGGCGCTGGGCGCCCCGAACTGCTGGAGGAACCAGAGCCGGCGCTGGGCGAAGGACAGCGGCAGCGGTTCCTCCCGGCGCGGCCTGGGCACCAGCGCCTGCCGCGCGGTGCCGGCGTCGTGCAGCCCGGCGGCCAGCCCGGCGGCTGTCGGGGTCCGGAACAGGCTGCGCAGCTCCAGCTCGACCCCGAGGGTCGCCCGGACCCGGGATACCAGCCGGGTGGCGAGCAGCGAGTGCCCGCCCAGCGCGAAGAAGTCCTCGTCGACCCCGACCCGGGCCAGGCCCAGCACCTCGGCGAACAGCTCGCACAGGATCTGCTCCTGCGGCGTGCGCGGCGCCCGGCCCGTCTCCCTGGCAGTGGCCTCGGGCGCGGGTAGCGCCGCCCGGTCCAGCTTCCCGTTCGGCGTCAGCGGCAGCGCGTCGAGCAGCATGAACGCGGACGGCACCAGGTAGTCCGGCACCCGGCCGCGCAGGTACGCCGTCAGCGCCGCCGCGGTCGCCCCGCTCCCGGCCGACGGGACGACGTACGCGACGATCCGGTCCTCGCGGGCGAGCACCGCGACCTGGGCGACGCCCGGGTGGGCGGTCAGCTCGGCCTCGATCTCGCCCGGTTCGACCCGGAAGCCGCGCACCTTCACCTGGTGGTCGACCCGGCCGGCGAACTCGAGCTCCCCGTCGGCCCGCCAGCGGACCAGGTCGCCGGTGCGGTACATCCGGCTGCCCGCCGGACCGTACGGGTCGGCGACGAAGCGTCCGGCGGTGAGCCCGGGCCGGTTCAGGTAGCCCCGGGCCAGACCCGCCCCGGCCAGGTACAGCTCGCCCAGCACCCCGGGGGCGACCGGACGCAGGGCCGAATCCAGCACATAGACGCGGCAGTTGGCGATCGGGCGGCCGATCGGCACCGGCAGCGGGCAGTCCGCCGGGTCGGCCGGCAACGGGTAGGCGGTGATCACATGGGTCTCGGCGGGGCCGTAGTGGTTGTGCAGCACCCGGCCGGGCCGACGGCCCTGGAAGCGGCGCACCGCACCGCTCAGGCGCATCGCCTCACCGGCCTGGGCGACCAGCCGCAGGTGCGGCAGCTCCAGCCCGGCCTCCTCGGCGGCCTCGGCGAGCGCCTCGACCACCAGGTTGGGCGCGAACAGCTCCTCGACCTCGTGCCGGTCCAGCCAGTGGGCGAACAGCTCGGCGCTGCGGCGCTGCTCCTCCGTCGGCACCACCAGGGTCTTGCCGTACAGCAGCGCGGAGAGCATCTCCTGCACCGAGACGTCGAAGCTGATCGCGGTGAACTGCGCGGTGCGCGTGCCGGGTTCGCCGCCGACGGCCTCATGGTGCCACTCCAGCAGGTTCAGCAGCCCGGCGGCGGGCATCACCACGGCCTTGGGCCGGCCGGTGGAGCCCGAGGTGTAGATGACGTAGGCCGGGTGCCGTGCGTCCACGGTGACGACGGGGTCGGTCTCCGGGCGGTCCCCGTCCGGTGTGACGGCCGCGAGGTCGTCGAGCACGACGGCCGGCCGGGCGTCCTCCAGCATGTACGCGATGCGGGCGGCCGGGTAGTCCGGGTCGACCGGCAGGTACGCCGCGCCCGTCTTGAGCACGGCGAGGACGGCGACCACCAGCTCGGCCGAGCGCGGCAGCCGCAGGGCGACGGTCTGCTCCGGCCCGACGCCCCGCGCGATCAGCGCGTGCGCCAGCCGGTTGGCCCGGGCGTTCAGCTCGCCGTACGTGAGCACGGTGGACTCGAACACCACGACCGGGGCCTCCGGGGTCGCCCGGACCCGCGCCTCGAACAGGGCGGGCAGGCTCTCGACGGGCACCGGGCGGGCGGTGTCGTTGCGGGCGACCAGCAGCTCGTGCCGCTCCTCGGCGGTGAGGACGTCGATCCGGCTCAGCGGCCGGTCCGGCTCGGCGACCACCGCCGCCAGCAGCCGCAGCCACCGGGCGAGCAGCGTCTCCACCGTGGCGTGGTCGAACAGGTCGGTGCTGTACTCGACCCGCCCGACGATGCCCTCGGCCGGCCCGCCGGTGCCACCGTGCTCCAGCAGGTGGAAGCCGAGGTCGAACATCGCGGTGGGCGTGCGCACCAGGAGGATCTCGGAGTCCAGACCGTCCAGCGCGAACTCGGTGCGGGGCACGTTCTGCAGCGCGAGCAGCACCTGGAAGAGCGGCTGGCGGGTGAGCGACCGGGCCGGGTTGAGGGCCTCGACGACGTGCTCGAAGGGCAGGTCCTGGTGGGCGTACGAGCCGAGCGCGCCCTCCCGGACCCGGCCGAGCAGCTCGGCGAAGGTCGGGTCGCCGCTGGTGTCGGTGCGCAGCACCAGGGTGTTGACGAAGAAGCCGACGAGGTCGTCCAGCGCCTGGTCGGTCCGGCCGGCGATCAGGCTGCCGACCGGGATGTCGGTGCCCGCGCCGAGCTTGTCCAGCAGCGAGGCCAGGGCGGCCTGCAGCACCATGTAGACGCTGGCGCCGTGCTCCCGGCCCAACCGGACCAGTCCGGCGTGCAGTTCGGCGTCCAGTTCGACGTCGAGGTGGCCGCCGGCGTAGGACGGGGTCGCGGGGCGGTGGCGGTCGGCGGGGAGCCGGAGCTGCTCCGGCAGGCCGGCCAGTGTCCGCGTCCAGTGGTCCGCCTGGCGGGCGAACAGGCTGTCCGGGTCCGCCGCGTCGCCGAGCAGGTCGCGCTGCCAGAGCGTGTAGTCGGCGTACTGCACGGGCAGCGGCGCCCACCGCGGCTCCTCGCCCCGGCGGCGGGCCGCGTACGCGGTGGCCAGGTCGGCCGCCAGCGGGCCCAGCGACCAGCCGTCACCGGCGATGTGGTGCATCACCAGGAGCAGCACGTGCTCCTCCGCCGAGAGCCCGAACACCTCGGCGCGCAGCGGCGGTTCGGCCGCGAGGTCGAATCCGCGCGCCGCTGCCGCCGCCAGCCGTTCCGGCAGGGCCGGTTCGTCGACCGGGGTGACCGACAGCGTCGGGCGTGCCGCTCCGGTGGGCAGCACCTGCTGGTGGGGAACCCCGTCCACGGCCGGGAAGACGGTGCGCAGGGTCTCGTGCCGGGCACTGACGTCGCCCAGCGCCGCCTCCAGCGCCGCCAGGTCCAGCGGTCCCGAGAGCCGCCACGCGAGCGGCATGTTGTAGACGGAGTCGGCGCCCTCCAGCTGGCGCAGGAACCACAGCCTCCGCTGGGCGGACGACAGCGGCACCAGCGCGGGCCGCTCCGCCTGCTCCAGGGCGAGCCGGGCCCGGCCGGCCCCGCCGAGGCCGGCGGCCAGCCCGGCCACCGTCGGCGTCTCGAAGAGGGCGCGCAGCTCCAGTTCCACCCCGAGGGCGGCCCGCGCCCGGGCGACCAGCCGGGTGGCGAGCAGGGAGTGCCCGCCGAGGTCGAAGAAGTCGTCGTCGGCCCCGACCTCGGCCACGCCCAGCATCTCGGCGAACAGCTCCGCGAGGACCTGCTCCTGCGGGGTGCGCGGCGCGCGGCCGGTCGTCGGCGCGGTGTGGACGGGTGCGGGCAGCGCGCGCCGGTCCAGCTTGCCGGTGGCGGTCAGCGGCAGGCTCTCCAGGGCGACGAAGGCGGTCGGGACCATGTACTCCGGCAGTCGCTCGCGCAGGTGTGCCCGCAGCTCCTCCGGCCGGAGTTCCGCCCCGGTGACGGCCACCGGGTAGGCGACCAGCCGCGCGTCCCCGGCCCGGTCCTCCCGGACCGTCACGGCGACCTGGGCGACCTGCGGGTGTTCCGCCAACGCCGCCTCGACCTCGCCGAGTTCGATCCGGAAGCCGCGCACCTTCACCTGGTCGTCGGTCCGGCCGAGGAACTCCAGGTTCCGGTCGGCGCCCCAGCGGACCAGGTCGCCGGTGCGGTACATGCGCGTGCCGCTCGGACCGAACGGGTCCGCCACGAAGCGTCCGGCGGTGAGGCCCGGCCGGTTCAGGTAGCCGCGGGCCAGGCCCGCCCCGGCGAGGTACAGCTCGCCCGCCACGCCCGCGGGCACCGGGCGCAGCGTGCTGTCGAGGACGTACAGCCGGAGGCCCCCGAGCGGCCGGCCGATCACCGGGCGCGGACTCGATCCCAGCGGTGCGACGACGGCGTCCACCGTGCATTCGGACGGCCCGTAGTAGTTCAGGCAGGACACGCCCTCGACGGCCCGCAGCCGCTCCCACAGTCGGTCCGGAACGGCCTCCCCGCCCATCGAGACCACCGAGGGACGGCGCTCCGGGTCGTCCAGGAGTCCCCGGGCGACGAGCTCGTGCAGGTAGGACGGGGTGGCGTTGACGTAGTCCAGCCCGGCGCGCCTGACGTAGTCGACGAAGGCGTCCGGGTCGGACCAGGTCGCCTCGTCCAGGACGTGCAGTTCGTGGCCCGCGTACAGGCTGGACAGCTGGTCGCAGGAGGCGTCGAACGACACCGAGGTGGTCAGCCCGATGCGCAGCCGCTCCTTCGTCCCCCGGGGGAACAGCAGCGGACGCTGGCTGACGAAGAGGTTGAGCAGGCCGCCGTGGGTCGACAACACGCCCTTCGGCCTGCCGGTGGAACCGGAGGTGTAGATCACGTAGGCCGGGTGCCCCGGGTCGATGGCGACCAGCGGGTCCGTCGCCGGGCAGTCGGCCACCAGGGCGGCCGTCGCCGGGTCGTCGAGCACCAGCCACCCGGCCGGACCGGCCTCCGGCAGCCCGTCCCGGGTCCGGGCGTCGGTCACCACCAGGACCGGGCCTGCGTCGTCCAGCATGTGCCCTATCCGCGCGGCCGGGTACTCGGGATCGACCGGCACGTAGGCCGCCCCGGTCCGCAGCACGGCGAGGATCGCCACGACCAGTTCGGCCGACCTCGGCAGGGCGACCGCCACCAGGCGCTCCGGCCTCGCGCCCCGCGCGATCAGGGCGTGCGCCAGCCGGTTCGCCCGCGCGTCCAGCTCCTCGTACGTCAGCGAGACGTCCCCGCTCACCAGCGCCACCTGGTCCGGCGTCGCCCGCACCTGCGCCCGGAACAGCTCCGGCACGCTCGCGGCCGGGAGCTCCACCTCCGGTCCGGTGCCCAGGGCCGCCAGGTCGCCGTGCTCCTCGGCGGAGAGCAGGCCGTACCGGCTGAGCCGCCGCCGCGGGTCGGCGACCACGGCGCGGAGCAGCCGCTCCAGGCGCCCGAACATCGTCTCGACGGTGGCCGGGTCGTAGAGGTCGCCGGCGTACTCGACGAGCCCGTCGATCCCCTCCGGGGAACCGTCCGGCGCCTGCCGCTCGGACAGGGTGAAGATCAGGTCGAGCTTGGCGGTGGTCGTCGTCAACGGCATGTCGTCGACGTTCAGCCCGGGCGGCGCGAAGTCGGCCCGGGGCGCGTTCTGCAGCACCAGCATGACCTGGAACAGCGGGTGGTGCGCCAGCGAGCGCACCGGGTTGAGGGCTTCGACCAGGTGCTCGAACGGCAGGTCCTGGTGGGCGTACCCGGCCAGCGAGGTGTCCCGGACCCGGTCCAGCAGTTCGGCGAAGGTCGGATCGCCCGAGGTGTCGGTGCGGAAGACCAGGGTGTTGACGAAGTAGCCGACCAGCTCGTCCAGCGCCTGGTCGGTCCGGCCGGCGACCGGGCTGCCGACCGGGATGTCGTCGCCCGCGCCGAGCTTGCTCAGCAGCGCCGCCAGGCCGGCCTGGAGGACCATGAAGAGACTGGTGCCGTGCTCGCGGGCGAGCGCGCGCAGCGCACGGTGCAGTTCGGCGTCCAGTCCGGCGTGCACGAAGCCGCCCCGGTGCGAGGCGGCCGCCGGGCGGGGCCGGTCGGCGGGCAGCTGGATCCGCTCCGGGAGGCCGGCCAACTGCCCTGTCCAGTAGGCCGCCTGGCGGGCGAACGGACTGTCCGGGTCGGTGGAGTCGCCGAGCAGCTCGTGCTGCCACAGGGTGTAGTCGGCGTACTGGACCGGCAGGCCGTCCCACCGCGGTGCCCCGCCGCGGCAGCGCGCCGCGTAGGCGGCGGTCAGGTCCTGCGTGAGCGGGCCCAGCGACCAGCCGTCACCCGCGATGTGGTGGAGCACCAGCTGGAACACGTGCTCGTCCGGCGCCAGTTCGAACAGCTCGACCCGCAGCGGCGCGTCGGCCGCCAGGTCGAACGGCCGGTCCTTCGCCGCCGCCATCAGGGTGGACAGCCCGGCCTCCGTGGTCCGGCTCACGAGCAGCCGCGGGCGGGCCGCCACGACGTCCAGCACCCGCTGGTGCGGGACGCCGTCGACGGCCGGGAAGACGGTCCGCAGGCTCTCGTGCCGTCCGACCACGTCCGCCAGGGCGGCCTCCAGCGCCCGCCGGTCCAGCTCCCCGGACAGGCGCCAGGCCAGGGCGATGTGGTAGTTCGCGCCGGCGCCCTCCAGCTGGTGCAGGAACCAGAGCCGCCGCTGCGCGAAGGACAGCGGGACCGCCTCGGGGCGCTCGCGCCGCACCAGGGCGGTCTGCGCCGGTCCGGCCGCCACCAGGGCGGCGGCCAGGCCGGCCGGGGTCGGCGCCTCGAACAGGGTGCGCAGCGGCATCTCCACGCCGAGCGTCGCGCGGATCCGGGCGGCCAGGCGGGTGGCGAGCAGGGAGTGCCCGCCGAGGTCGAAGAAGCCGTCCTCGACGCCGGCCGACGCCACGCCCAGGACCTCGGCGAACAGCTCGCAGAGCACCTGCTCCTGCGGGGTGCGCGGGGCGCGGCCGGCCGACGCCGGGGCGAGGTCGGGGGCGGGCAGGGCCCGGTGGTCCAGCTTGCCGTTGGCGGTCAGCGGCAGCGCGTCCAGCTCGACGAACGCCGAGGGCACCATGTGCTCCGGCAGCCGCTCGGAGAGGTGCTCGCGCAACTCGGCCGGGCGCGGTTCGGCGCCCGGTGCCGGGACCAGGTAGGCGACCAGCCGGGTGTCGTCGGCGCGGTCCTGCCGGGCGAGGACGGCGACCTGGCCGACGCCGGGGTGCGCGGCCAGCGCCGCCTCGATCTCGCCGAGCTCGATCCGGAAGCCGCGCACCTTCACCTGCTGGTCGGCCCGGCCGACATAGCTCAGGCCGCCGTCGGCGGCCCGGCGCACCACGTCGCCGCTGCGGTACATCCGCGATCCGGCCGGTCCGAACGGGTCCGCGACGAACCGTCCGGCGGTGAGGCCGGGCCGGTTCAGGTAGCCGCGCGCCAGGCCGGGGCCCGCGACGTACAGCTCGCCGGGCACGCCCGGGGCCACCGGCCGCAGGCCGTCGTCGAGCACGTACGTCCGCAGGTCCGGGAGGGCCGCGCCGATCCCGCCGGCGCCGGTGCCGGACCGGTCGAGCGCCGCGTACGTGACGTGCACGGTGGTCTCGGTGATGCCGTACATGTTGACCAGCCGCGGCGCGTCCTCCGGGTGCCGCTCGTACCAGCTCGCCAGCCGGGCGTGCTCCAGCGCCTCGCCGCCGAACACGACGGTGCGCAGGGCGAGTTCACGCGGCTGCTCGGCGTCCGACTGCATCAGCTGGTAGAAGGCGGACGGCGTCTGGTTGAGGACGGTCACCCGCTCGCGGGCGAGGAGTTCCAGGAAGCGGCCGGGCGAGCGGCTGGTCTCGTGGTCCACGACCACCAGGCGGCCGCCGTGCAGCAGCGGGCCCCACAGCTCCCAGACGGAGAAGTCGAAGGCGTAGGAGTGGAAGAGCGTCCAGACGTCCTCGGCGGTGAAGCCGAACAGCTCCTCCGTCGTCCGGAACAGGCGCACCACGTTGCGGTGCGGGACCACGACGCCCTTGGGGTTGCCGGTGGAGCCGGAGGTGTGGATGACGTAGGCGGCATGGCCGGGGTCGACGGCGACCCCCGGGTCGGTGTCCGGGAGCCCGTCCAGGTCGGCGGAGTCCAGCAGCAGCCGGTCCAGGTGGTCCGCCCCCGGCAGCTCGACAGCGCTCGTGGTGACGAGCAGCGCGGGCCGGGTGTCCTGGAGCAGGTAGGAGATCCGGGCCGCCGGATACGTCGGGTCCACCGGCACGTAGGCGCCGCCGGCCTTGAGCACCGCGAGGACGGCCACGACCAGGTCCGCCGAGCGCGGCAGGGCCAGGGCCACCAGCTGCTCCGGCCCGACGCCCCGCTCGATGAGCGCGTGCGCGAGCCGGTTGGCGCGGGTGTTCAACTCGCCGTAGGAGAAGATTACTTCACCGTCCGTGAGGGCGACGGCGGCCGGGTCGGCCCGGACCTGCCGCTCGAAGAGCGCGGTCAGGCTGCTGCCCGGCGCGTCCTCCTCGGTACGGGCCGGGAGCAGCGCGCGGAGCTCGTCGGCGGACAGCACGTCCACCCGGCCGATCCGTCGGCCCGGGTCGGCGACGACGGCGCGCAGCAGCCGCAGCCACCGGTCGACGATCCCCGCCGCGGTGGCCTCGTCGAACAGGTCGGTGCTGTACTCCAGGACGCCCGAGAGGCCCTCGGGCTGTTCGGCCAGGATGAAGGTCAGGTCGCACTTGGCCGTCCCGGTGTGCACCAGGTCGGTCGTCACCCGCAGCCCGGGCAGGTCGACGGTGTCGAGCGGCGCGTTCTGCAGGGCGAGCATGGTCTGGAACAGCGGGTGGTGCGCCAGGGTGCGGGTCGGGTTCAGCGCCTCCACCAGGTGCTCGAACGGCACGTCCTGGTGGGCGTACGCGGCCAGCGCGTCGGAGCGCACCCGGCCCAGCAGTTCGGTGAAGGACGGGTCGCCGGAGAGGTCGGTGCGCAGCACCAGGGTGTTGACGAAGAAGCCGACCAGCTCGTCCAAGGCCTCGTCGGTACGGCCGGCGATCGGGGTGCCGATCGGGACGTCGCTGCCGGCGCCGAGCTTGCCCAGCAGGGCGGCCAGTCCGGCCTGGAGCACCATGAAGAGGCTGGCGCCGCCGTCGCGGGCGAGGTCGCGCAGGCCCTGGTGCAGCTCGGCGTCGATCCGCACCGGCAGGTGGGCGCCCCGGTAGGACATCACCGCCGGGCGGGGCCGGTCGAAGGGCAGCTCCACCTGCTCGGGCAGGTCCGCCAACCGCTCCCGCCAGTAGGCGAGCTGGCCGCTGAGCAGGCTGTCCGGGTCGGCGCCGTCACCGAGCAGCTCCCGCTGCCAGAGGGCGTAGTCGGCGTACTGGACGGGCAGTGGCGACCACTGCGGCTTCGCGCCCCCGGTGCGGGCCGCGTAGGCGGTCCGCAGGTCCCGCAGGAGCGGCCCCGCCGACCAGCCGTCACCGGCGATGTGGTGCACCACCAGCAGCAGCACGTGCTCCTCGGCGCCGAGCCGGAAGAGCTCGGCGCGCAGCGGCGGCTCCTCGGCGAGCTCGAAGCCGTACCGCGCCGCCTCTCCCAGCAGGTCCGGCAGCTCGCGCCCGCCGGCCTCGGTCACCCGCAGCCCCGGCCGGGCCTCGTCGGCTTCCATCACCCTCTGGCACGGCACGCCGTCGACCACCGGGAAGACGGTGCGCAGGCTCTCGTGCCGCTCGACCAGGTCCGCCAGGGCGGCGTCCAGGGCCCGCTGGTCGAGGGTTCCGCCGAGCCGCAGCGCCAGCGGGATGTTGTACGTGGCGCTCGGGCCCTCCATGCGGTGCAGGAACCACAGCCGGCGTTGCGCGAAGGACAGCGGGACGGCCGCGGGCCGCTCGCGCCGCCCGAGCGCCGGGCGGGCCCGGCCCGCGACGTCCACCGCCGCGGCCAGTCCCGCCACCGTCGGCGCGTCGAACAGGTCGCGTAGCCCCAGCTCCACGCCGAGCACCGACCGGGCCCGGGCGACCAGCCGGGTGGCCAGCAGGGAGTGCCCGCCGAGGTCGAAGAAGTCGTCGTCGGCGCCGGCCTCCGGTACGCCGAGCACCTCGGCGAACAGTCCGGCGAGCAGCTGCTCGGTCGCGGTGCGCGGGGCACGGCCCCGGTCGGTGGGCTGCCGGTCGGGCGCGGGGAGGGCCCGCCGGTCGAGCTTGCCGTTCGGCGTCAGGGGCAGGGCGTCCAGCAGCACGAAGGCCGAGGGCACCATGTGCTTGGGCAGCCGCTCCCGGAGGTGTTCGCGCAGGGCGGTGTCGGTGACCGTGGCGCCGGGCTCGGCGACGGCGTAGGCGACCAGCCGGGGCTCGTCCTCGGTGCGCACCACGGCGGCGGCCCCGGCGACCAGCGGGTGCTCGGCGAGCACGGCCTCGACCTCGCCGAGCTCCACCCGGAAGCCGCGGACCTTGACCTGGTCGTCGGTGCGCCCGAGGAACTCCAGCTGCCCCTCGGCGTTCCAGCGCACCAGGTCGCCGGTGCGGTACATGCGCGAGCCGACCGGACCGTACGGATCGGCGACGAACCGCCCGGCGGTGAGGCCCGGCCGGTTCAGGTAGCCGCGGGCCAGGCCGGGCCCGGCGATGTACAGCTCGCCGGGCGTGCCGGCCGGCAGCGGCCGCAGGGCGCCGTCGAGCACGTGCAGCCGGACGTTGGTGGCGGGCCGGCCGATGACCGGGAGCGGGCTCGACCCCACGGAGGCGACCACCGGGTTGACGGTGCACTCGGACGGTCCGTAGAGGTTGAGGCAGGACACCCCGTCCGCCGCCCGCAGCTCCGCCCACAGCCGATCCGGGACGGCCTCGCCGCCGGCCGCGACCACCGCCGGGCGCCGGTTCCCGTCGCCCAGGAGCCCGTGGGCGACCAGGACCTGGAGGTAGGACGGGGTGGCTTCGACGTAGTCCAGCCCGTGGCGCGCCGCGTAGCCGACGAAGGCGTCGGGGTCGGTCCAGGTCTCGTGGTCCAGGACGTGCAGCTCGTGGCCCGCGAACAGGGCGAGCAGCTGGTTCCACGAGGCGTCGAACGACACCGACGTCGTCAGGGCCACCCGCCGCCGCGGCCGGTCGGCCGTCACCGGCGGGAGGTGGACCTGCCGGAGGTCGGTGAGCAGGTTGAGCAGGCCGCCGTGGGTCGGCGCCACGCCCTTGGGCCGGCCGGTGGAGCCGGAGGTGTGGATGACGTACGCCGGGTGGCCCGGGTCGACGGCCGCCATCGGGTCGGCCGGCGACTGGTCGTTCACCAGGTCGGCCGTCGCCGGGTCGTCGAGGACCAGCCGGTCGACGGAGCCCTCCCCCGGCAGCCGCGCCGCGCTGAGGGTGTCGGTCACCACCAGGGCCGGGCGGACGTCGTCGAGCAGGTGGGCGATCCGGGCGGCGGGGTACTCGGGATCGACCGGGACGTAGGCCGCGCCGGTCTTCAGCACCGCGAGGATCGCCACGACCAGTTCGGCCGACCTCGGCAGTGCCACCGCCACCAGCCGCTCGGGCCCGGCGCCCCGGGCGATCAGGGCGTGCGCCAGCCGGTTCGCCCGCGCGTCCAACTCCGCGTAGGTCAGCGACGCTTCCGGCCCCACCAGTGCGACGGCGTCCGGCGTGGCCCGCGCGTGCTTGCGGAACAGCTCCGGCAGGGTCTCGACCGGGAGTTCCGCCGTCGGCCCGGTGCCGAGGGCCGCCACCTCGCGGTGCTCCTCGGCGGTGAGCAGGTCGATCCGGGCCAGCGGCTCGTCCGGGTCGCAGTCCGCGACGGCGTCGAGCAGGGCGATCAGCCGCCGCTGGTGGGCGGCGAGGTCGTCCGCGCCGTACGCCTCGGGCGAGCCGTGCAGCCTGAGCAGCGGCGGGTTGCCGTCCCGGTAGTCGAACACCCAGACGGCCAGGTCGCTGGTCGACCCCGACACGAAGTGGTGCACGGAGGCGGGGTGCCCGGCGAAGGTCGGCCGGGAGTTGAACGCCATGATGTTGACGATCAGCGGGAACGCCGTCCCGATGCTGCCGGGGGCCCCGAGGTCCCGCAGCAGGTCCTCGCTCCGGTACCGCTCGTGCGCGACGGCCGTCTCGACCTCCCGCGCCGCCTGGGCCACGAGGTCGCCCCACGGCATGTCCGGTCGTACGGTCAGCCGCAGGGGCACCACGTTGGACATCGTGCCGGGCACCGCCGTCAGGTCGCGGTCGGCGGACCGGCGGGCCGTGACGGGGAGGGCGAGCACCACGTCCCGCGTTCCGGTCAGCCGGTGCGCGTAGAGCGCCGCCGCCGCGACCACCAGGCGGGACCAGCGGACGCCGGTCCTCGCCGCCGCGGCGCGCAGCGCGTCCGGGCGCCGCAGTTCCCGCTCCTCGGCCAGCCGCAGCGCGCGGTCCGGGTCGGTCGGGGCCGTGCGGGTCAGCCGGGTCGGTTCCGGCCGGTCCGCGAAGCGTTCCGTCCAGTAGTCGCGGTCGACGGTGAAGTCCGCCGACGCGCGGTAGGCGGCGTCGCTGTCGACCAGGTCCCGCAGCGGGCCGAACGGGGACGGCGGCACCGGGCCGCCGTCGGCCAGTGCCGAGTACACCTCGCCGACCCGCTGGCGCACCATGGAGCTGCTGATCGCGTCCAGCACCACGTGGTGGTAGTTCAGGTACCAGAGGTACTCGGTCGGCGACAGCTTGACCAGCGCGTGCCCGAACAGCGGGTCGCGCGCGAGGTCCAGCGGGCGCAGCAGGTCCCGCTCCATCCACTCCAGGGCCGCCGCACGGGGTTCGGGCTCCCCGCTGAGGTCCAGGTGGGCCGGTGTCCAGTCCCAGCTCTCTCGGAGGACCTGGCGCGGGCCCTCGCCGTCGTCGACGAAGGTCACGTGCAGGGCGTCGACCTCGTCGACCACCCGGCGCAGCGCCGTCTCGAACAGCTCCGGGTCCACCGGCCCGTGGATCTCCAGGCACTCGCCGACGCGGTAGCCGGGGATCGGTGTGCGGGAGCGTTGTTCGGCGAGCCAGATCTCGCGCTGGGCCCCGGTCAGGGGAAGGACGTCGCCGTCGCGACGGGACATGGGAAGACCTCCGGAAGAGTGTGGGCGGGCAGGCGCGCAGGACGCGCCGACTGCGGTGGCGTCACGCTGTCGGCGGGCGGAGCGGCCTGGTGGGTGGCGTCACGCTGTCGGCGAGCGGAGCGGCCTGGTGGGTGGCATCACGCTGTCGGCGAGCGGAGCGGCCTGGTGCGGTCAGGCGGCGAGTTCGCCGGCCTGGAGTCGCCAGAGGGATGCGTAGAGTCCGTGCCGGGCGAGGAGTTCGGCGTGGGTGCCCTGTTCGGCCACGACGCCGCCCTTGTCCATGACGTAGATCCGGTCCGCGTGGCGGACGGTGGAGAGCCGGTGGGCGATCACGACCATCGTGCGGTCGGCCGAGAAGGCCCGGAGCGTGCGCTGGATGGCGGCCTCGGTCTCGTTGTCGACGGCCGAGGTGGCCTCGTCGAGGACGACGACCGGCGCGTCCTTGAGGATCGCGCGGGCCAGGGCGATCCGCTGCCGCTGGCCGCCGGAGAGGGCGGCGCCGCGTTCGCCGATCACCGTGTCGTAGCCGTCCGGCAGCGTCGCGATGAACGTGTGGGCCTCGGCCATCGTGGCCGCCTCCACCAGGGCCTCGTCCGAGGCGCCGAAACTGCCGTAGCGGATGTTGTCGGCGATGGTGCCGTCGAAGAGGAAGGCGTCCTGGGCGACGAACCCGATCGCGTGGCGCAGGTCGCGCCGGCGCAGGTCGCGCACGTCCCGCCCGTCGAGCAGCACGCTGCCGGACTCCGCGTCCTGGAAGCGCATCAGCAGCTTGGCGACGGTGGTCTTGCCGGAGCCGGTGGCGCCGACGAGGGCGGTGACCTGCCCGGCGGGGATGGTCAGCGAGAGGTCCTCCAGGACCGGCGGCCGTCCGGGGTAGGCGAAGGTCACGCCGTCGAGGACGATCTCGCCCTTCACCGTCTCGACGTCGAGCGCTCCCCCGGTGCCCTCGGTCTCGACGGGCAGGGCCTCCAGCCGGTGGACCCGGTCGTAGGCGGCGAGCGTGCGCTGGTACTGGTCGACGATGCCGCCGAGCCGGTTCATCCGCAGCATCACCATCTGCGGCAGCCCGATCAGCGGGCTGAACACCTCGAACCGCAGGGTGCCGTCGAGCACCGAGCGGCCGCCGAGCAGCAGGGTGCCGGCCATCGAACTCGTCGTGCAGACCCGGACGACCTCGGCGTGCCGGATCGTGCCCCGGTCGGTCTGCCGGTTGCTCTCCTGGGCTTCCCCGCTGAGCCGGTCGATGCGCTCGGCCTCGTAGTCCTCGGTGCAGAAGCTCTTGACCGTGGCGCCGGCCTCCAGGGTGTTCACCAGCTGGCTGTGCAGCCTGGCCCGGCGCTCGCCGGAGACGGCGTAGTCGGTCGCGGCCCTGTCCTGGTAGCGGAGCGACAGCCAGGCGATGACCGGGATCGGCAGGAACGCGATCCAGGCGATCTGCGGGGCCAGCAGCAGGAACGCCGGCACCAACAGGGCCAGGCTGGTGCCCAGTTGCAGCACGTCGTTGGCCGAGGTGGCGAAGAAGCTGCCCAGCTGCCGGACGTCGTCGGTGAGCACGCCGGCGATCCGGCTGGTCCGCTCGCCTTCCAGCTGCCCCAGTTCGAGGTGCTGCACATGGGCGTAGGTGCGGCTGCGCCAGTCGTGCTCGATGTCCTGGCCGAGCCCGCGCCACTGGAGGTTCGAGGCGTACGAGAGGCCTGCCACGGCGGCACAGGCGACGGTCACCAGCCCTGCCAGGCCCCAGAGTTGGGCGGTGGCGGTGGTCAGCCCGAAGCGGACCAGCGGCGCGGCCTCGCCCTTGATGAGGACCAGGGCGGTCCAGCCGAGGAAGGTGCCGAGCGCCATCTCCGAGACCTGGCAGGCGACCGAGAGCGCGGAGGCCCGGTAGAGGCGCCGGCGGTGCGGCCCGACGACCTCCCGCAGCGGGTGCCGGCCGCTGCCGGACCCGGACAGCTCCCTGGTCCGCTCGACCGCTCGACGCCATGCCGTCCGGACGATGGCGGCCGTCGCGACGGCGACCCCGCCGAGCGCCACCAGCTGCCTGCTCAGCGCCGACCCGCGGATCAGCGCGAGGCCGGCCGCCGCCCCGCCGCCCACGGCGAGGAC
>NZ_LFVW01000145.1:0-9357 GCF_001182915.1 Kitasatospora sp. MY 5-36 | reverse complement strand
CCGTGCCGTCGGTGGCGATCTTCTCGCCCGGGCGGACCACGAAGCGGTCGCCCACGGCGAGGTCGGCGATCGGGATGCGCACCTCGGCCCCGCCGCGCAGCACCGTCACGTCCTTGGCGCCCAGTTCCAGCAGCGCCTTGAGCGCGGCCCCGGCGGTGCGCTTGGAGCGCGCCTCGAAGTAGCGGCCGGCCAGGATGAAGGCGGTGACCCCGGCCGCCGCCTCCAGGTAGATGTTGGACGAGCCGTCGCCGCGGGCGATGGTGAACTCGAAGCCGTGCCGCATGCCCGGCATCCCGGCGTCGCCGAAGAACAGCGCCCACAGCGACCAGAGGAACGCGGCGGTGGTGCCGAGCGAGACCAGGGTGTCCATGGTCGCGGCGCCGTGCCGGGCGTTGGTGAACGCGGCCCGGTGGAACGGCCAGGCGGCGTAGGTGACGACCGGTGCGGCGAGGGTCAGCGACAGCCACTGCCAGTTGTCGAACTGGAGGGCCGGCACCATCGCCATCGCGATCACCGGCACCGCGAGCGCCACGGCGGTGAACAACCGCTGGCGCAGCGGGGCCAGTTCGTCGGCCGGCTCGGCCTGCCCGGCGCCCGAACCCCCTTCCGCGGCCGGGGGCTTGGGCAGCGCGGCGGTGTAGCCGGTGGCCTCGACGGTGGCGATCAGGTCGGCGACCTCGACCCCGCCCTCGAAGGAGACCTTCGCCTTCTCGGTGGCGTAGTTGACGCTGGCCGTGACCCCGTCCATCCGGTTGAGCTTCTTCTCGATCCGGGCCGCGCAGGAGGCGCACGTCATGCCGCCGATCGAGAGTTCCACCTCCGCTGAGGCGGGTGCCTGCGTAGTCATCGTCGCTCCTCGTGACGTCGTCGTGCGGTACGTTCGGCGGCCGGGCCCTCGTACCCATGGGGGGTATCGAGCGGTGCCGGGTTCATTTATACCCCTGAGGGGTATCGGCCGCAAGCCCTGACGGATACCCCCTGCCCGTATTTTTGGAGGGGCGGAGACTGCTTGACTTGATACCCCCATGGGGTATTCACTCGTGGGCATCGAGCGGCGTCGAGCCGCATCGAGGCGCACCAAGGCGCGTCGAACCGCATCGAGTCGCATCACGTCGCATCGACCCCCCGCCGGAACCCGAGGAGGACCCCATGGCCGGCTACCACAACGACAAGGACCAGCTCCTGCGCCGCCTGCGCCGCGTCGAGGGCCAGATCCGCGGCCTCCAGCGCATGGTCGACACCGACACCTACTGCATCGACACGCTCACCCAGGTCTCCGCCGCCACCAAGGCCCTCCAGTCCGTGGCGCTACAGCTGCTCGACTCCCACCTCGCCCACTGCGTCCACGACGCCATCGCGGGCGGCGGGGCCGAGGCGGACGCCAAGGTCGCCGAGGCCACCCAGGCCATCGCCCGGCTCATGCGGGCCTGAGCGCCCGGCCCGTCCCCCTGCCGTCCTGCCGTCCTGCCGTCCCGCCGTCCCGCATCACGAGGAGAAACGCCGCCATGAACACCCCGCTGCGCATCACCGCCTTCACCGCCGGACTCGCCGCCGCCTTCGGCCTCGCCCTCGGCGTCGGCCGCGCCACCGGCAACGGCCCCTCCCCCAAGCCCGCCACCGCCGCGCACGGCGGGCACGCCGGGCACGGCGCGGAACCGACGGACGGCGGCGCCGAGCACCTGCCCGGCGGACTGCAGGTCTCCGAACGCGGCTACACGCTCAGCGTCGAGAACCCGTTCGTGACCGCCGGCTCCCCCACCGACCTGCACTTCCGCATCCTCGGCACGGACGGCAAGCCCGTCACCGCCTACCAGCAGCAGCACGAGAAGGACCTGCACCTGATCGTCGCCCCGCGCGACCTGTCGACCTTCCAGCACCTGCACCCGACCCTCGCCGCCGACGGCACCTGGAGCGCCCAGACCGCCGTCCCCGCCGCCGGGGAGTACCGGGTCTTCGCGGACTTCACCCCAGCCGGGGCCAGCGAGGGACTCACCCTCGGCGCCGACCTGCACGCCGCGGGCGACCTGCGGCCCGCCCCGCTGCCGGAGACCGGACGGACCGTCACCGTCGACGGCTACACCGTCACCCTCGGCGGCGACGTCACGCCCGGGCGCAGCGGCACGCTCACCCTCACCGTCAGCAAGGACGGCCGGCCGGTCACCGACCTCCAGCCCTACCTCGGCGCGTACGGCCACCTCGTCGCCCTGCGCGCCGGCGACCTCGCCTACCTGCACGTCCACCCGGACACCGGCACCCCGGGCCCTGAGATCGGCTTCACCACCACCGCCCCGAGCCCCGGCAGCTACCGCCTCTTCCTGGACTTCAAGCACCAGGACACCGTCCACACGGCGGCCTTCACCGTGACGACGGAAGGCGCCGCCCCCCCGGCCGGCCACCAGCACTGAGCGGGCCCGTACGAGAGGTGCCGGGCGATCCCACGGAGGGATCGCCCGGCACCTTCTGCTGTTCACCCGATCGAGTGCGGAGCGGCTTGCCGGAACACGGCGAGGAGAGAGGTTCCCGGGTGGATCTCGACTACGACCTTTCAGTACCCGACCGTGAAGCGGCGCTGGACGAAGCGCGGCAGCTCCGCCTCGTCGACCAGGGCGACCGCGGCGTCCTCCACCGATATGCGACTGCGTCCGTCCGCGTCCAGGACGGATTGGTCGCCACCGGTCCGGAAACGGCCGGTACGCTCGCCGGGAGCGATGTCCTCGGCCGGGCTGAAGTAGGTCCACAGCCGATTCGAGGTTCGCAGGACGGTCAGGGCGTCCCGGTGGCCGCGCACGGCGGCCGCGTACTCCCGGGGCAGTCCGAGCGCGTCGAGGCTCTCATGGATCAGCTCGTCATGGTCGGCGCGCACCACGCCCGGTTCGACCTCCAGGCTTCCGGCACCGCCGATCACGATCAGGCGCGTCCTGGGGTGGCTCTCCAGTGCCGTCAGCAGCGCGCGGGCGGCAGTCGCGTAGACCGTGGGGTCGGCGATGGAGCGACGGACGGTGTCGGCGAAGTCCTTGGCGGCGTTGCCCGGCTGGAATCCGCTGATCAGCACGTCCAGGCCGGGCAGCACGGCCGCGATGCTCGCCGCGTCGAGGACGTCGACGTCGGCCCAGGTGATGTTCTCGCGGGTCTCCTTGATCTGTGAAGTGTCCCGACCGAAGGCCGAGACCAGGTGTCCGCGCTGAAGCGCCTCGGTGACGACCCGGCTGCCGATGCCGCCAGTGGCGCCGATGACTCCGATGTGCATGGTTCTCCCCTCAACCTGCCTGCGAATACGGCGACATGACGGGCCGTCGGTCACCGCGGCGAAAACTATACGGCGTGAAGTTTCGATACGCCAACCAATCTGGTGACACTGTAGAGTGTCCGCATGGCGGCTACCGGGACCACAGGACGACGCGAGCGGCTGCGCGCCGAGACGACGGCCGAAATCAAGAGCGTGGCATTGGCGCTGATGGCCTCAGGCGGCCCCGACGCCATCACGCTGCGGGCCATCGCCCGAGAGATGGGCATGACCGCCAACGCCATCTACGGCTATTTCGCCACCCGCGACGATCTGGTCACCACGCTCATCAACGACGTGTACACCGCGCTGGCCGACGCCGTGGACGCGGCCTGGGAGGCCGCCCCCGCCAAGGACCCGGCGGTCCGGATCCAGGCATGGGCCACCGCCTTCCGGAACTGGGCCGTCGCCAACCCCGAGGGCTTCCGCCTCGTCTACGGTGACCCGGTCCCCGGCTACCACGCCCCCGAGGGCGGCGCCGCCCCGGACGCCGCGCGCCGGGTGTGCACAGGACTCGCCGCACTCGCGGCGGCTGCCTGGCCCCACACCGAACACCTCTACCGAGACAGCACGTTCGAGTGGCCCGACTTCGACCCCGGGCTCCGCGACAAGGTGCGCGAGGCCTTCCCGGAGCTGCCCCCCGCCGCCGTCGCACTCGCCCTGCGCATCTGGGGACACCTGCACGGCCTGGTGTCACTGGAGATCTACGGCCACCTCCACACTCAGATGGCCAGCCCGGACAAGCTCTTCCGCGAGGAACTGGCCCAGCTCGTCCGAGCACTGGGCATCCCTCACCAGGGCTGAGCGGCTCCGCCGCACAGCCCGGATCGGGCTTGTCCCGCGGCCCGGTGAGGGTGAGGAGGAGCGGAACACCGGTTCAGGACCTCGTGCGGGTCGGGGGCCTCACACCTGTCCGCAGCCACCAACACCTGAAAGCAGTTGCGCGAGAAGTCGGCCAGGCCGACTTCTCGCGCAAACCTTCCCGCCTCACGCCACCTGCCCTTTGACGGGCCGGAACCTCGGATCCACTCCCGTCCGGCCCTCAGGGGCAGTCAGCGCCGGATCTCGGCCCGCGCCCGCTCGTCCGGCGTGCCGATGTCCCAGAAGCGGACGATTCCGTGCGCGCCGGCGTAGGCGCCCGTACCGCCGGTGACGGCCATGTCGAGCGGGGCGCTCGTTCCCTTCGTCCAGAGCGACTGCATCGTCAGGGAGCCGCCCTCGACCTCCATGGTGATGAGGCACTGCTTCGTCACCTCCCCACCGTGGAGCTGGACGACCTGGCACGATCCGCCCCCGCGTCCGACGCTGCGGCCGCCCTGGACGGTGGTACCGGAGTAGACGTCCATGTCGCCCAGGCTCGGCCCGGCGGCGCCGAGGTCCAGCACCTCGTACTGGTCGTTCTGGACCTTGAGTTCGAGCACCTCGACACGGCCCTTCCGCAGGCTGTCGGCGTCCGCGGTGCCCACGGCGGCGAATCCGATCGCGGCCGTGGCCAGCGCGGCGGCGACGAACCTCCTGGCCGTCAGGTACCTGCTGCTGCTTCCGTTGGTGCCCATGGAGGCTCCCCCTTCGCTGTGAACTCGTGCGCGAACTCCCTCGACGCTATGACCCGCGAGCCGGCCTTTTCCAAGACCAATCCCGTTATCGCGCCATACCCTCGCGGGCATGATGGGCTCACAGCGGAGCAGGTCCTACCAGGCCAGGAACCCCTCGACGTCGCGTTTCAGAGGCTGCGGCACCTCGGCCAGCTCCGAGACGATCGAGCGGACCTCCCACCTGAGTTCGGGGCGCTCCCGCCAGACCGCCTCGCCCCTGGTGAGCACGGCGGCCAGCAGATCGCCCTCGTACATGTCGCCTGCCGCCAGCGGGTCGGCCCGCAGGACCTCCACCGCCAGCGGCAGGAGGTGGGCAAGGCCGACGTCCTGCCTGATCAGCAGCCGCAGGTCTTCGACGGTCAGGCCGCCGATGGGCCGGCGCCGAAGCTCGCGCGCGGTCGCCACGAGCCGGGACTCGCCGCCCGAAGGGGTCGGCCGGCGGTCGTGCTCAAGTTCCTCGAGCGAGCGGTCACGGTCCACGATGCGAGTCACCGGCCGATCGTCCCATGTCGGCTCTCGAAAGCTGTCCGAGCGGCGGTCAGCCGGAGGACTTCACCGACTCCTCCGACAGGTCCCAGAGCCTCCGGGCGTTCTCGCCGTCCAGCGCGTAGCGCGCGACGCCTTGCAGCGGGACGCCTCGGCGGTCGAGCACCTCGGCCTCGTCGCAGTCGGCGAAGTAGCGGCCGCCAACGCCGTCCAGGAGGGGTGAGACGGCGAGCAGGACGGAGGTCGCCGCTCCCTGGGCGACCGTCTTCATCAGCTCGGGCGGGATGGTCCCGCTGCCCCGGCCGTCGGTGTGGCGCTGGAGGTTGGTGAGGATCGCGCCGGGCATCAGGGCGTTGGCGGTGATGCCGTCGCCGGCCCAGCGGCGGCTCGCCTCGACCGCGAACAGGACGTTGGCGGTCTTGGACTGGGCGTAGGCGAGCCACGGGTCGTACGGGCGGAAGGCGAAGTGGACGTCGTCCCAGACGATCGGCGACCGCTGGTGGGCGCTGGAGCTGACCGAGACGATCCGGGCGGCGCCGTCGGCGGCGAGCGCGCGGTGCAGGCCGGTGGCGAGGGCGAAGTGCCCCAGGTGGTTGGTGGCGAACTGCCACTCCCAGCCCTGCTCGGTGTACCGCTCCGGGCAGGCCATCACGCCGGCGTTGTTCACCAGGATGTGCAGCGGGCCCTGCCAGGCCTCCGCGAACGCGGCGACGGAGGCCAGGTCGGTGAGGTCCAGCCGGCCGACGTGCACCTCCCGGTTGCCGGTGGCCGCGGTGATCTCCTCGGCGACCCGCTGCCCGGCCGCCACGTCGCGGACGGCCAGGGTGACGGCGGCGCCGGTGCCGGCCAGCACCCGGGCGGTCTCCGTGCCGAGGCCGGAGGCGGCGCCGGTCACCACGGCGCGGCGGCCGGTGAGGTCGACGCCCTGCGCGACCTCGGCGGCGGTGGTCGCGAAGCCGTACGGCGTGCTGATCGCGTTCATCGGTGAACTCCTCTTCGGGGAACGGGTGTTGTCGACGCCCTCACGGTACGAGCAGGCGGTCCTGCTCGGTCGGCGGCGTGCCGCCGTACCAGTCGAGCGGGCGGCCCGCGCGGACGAGTTCGCCGTACAGGGCCGGGTCGACGGGCTCGGCGAACACCAGGTCCAGGATGTCCGCGGCCGCCACCGCCGGCGGGCGCGCCTCGCGGTAGTCGCCGAACCAGGGGCGCGAGGTCGCGGTGTCGACCATGCCCGGGCAGACGGAGGCGATCAGGATGCCGGCGGCGAGGTCGCGCTCGCGCCGCTCGGCGGCGACCGCCCGGACGGCGGCCACCTGGGCCACCTTCGAGGGCACGTTCAGCCAGCGCGGCCAGCCCGCCTCCTCGGCGGTGCCGTGGTGGATCGCGGCGCGCCAGGACTCGACGGCGTACTCCACCTGGTCGAGGGTCGCGCCGTCGAACAGGTGCCGCAGCCGGGGGTCCAGGTGGCCGAGGGTGCCCAGGCTGCTGGCCACCACGAGCAGTCGGCCGCCGGGGCGCAGCACCGGGGCGAAGTCGCGCAGCACGGCGTGGGTGGCGGTGTTGGAGACGTCGATGAACTCGTCGGCGCGCTCGGACTGCGACTCGCCGGGGAGCAGCCGGGCGACGGCGTTGGACAGGACGATGTCGACGCCGCCGTGCCGCTGCCGGAGTTCGTCGGCGAGGCGGGCGAGGGCCTCGGTGTCGGTGACGTCCAGGACCCGCCCTTCGACGCGGCCGCGGGTGCCGGCCGACCGGGCGACCTGGTGGGCGGCCTCGGTGACGCGCTGCTCGCTGCGGCCGGTGAGCAGGACCAGGTCGGCCGGCCGCAGGCGGGCCGCCAGTCCCTCGGCGAGGGCCCGGCCGAGGCCCTGGTTGGCCCCCGTGACGAGGGCGGTGCGGGGATCGCTCATACCGACCACGGTAGGAACCGGCGCCTCCATGAGTCCAACGAAACTCTCGCACCTCTGCTATGCGTAGACGTCATGGACTTCACGGACGTCTCGCTGACCGCGCTGCGGGTGTTCCGGGCCGTGGCCGAGCAGGGCACCTTCACGGCGGCCGCGCAGGCGCTGGGGTACACCCAGTCGGCGGTGTCCCGGCAGATCGCCTCGATCGAACGGGCCGCGGGCGCGGAACTGCTGGAACGGCGCCGCGAGGGCGTCCGGCTGACGGCCGCCGGGCGGGTGGTGATGCGGCACGCGACCGTCGTGCTGGAGGAGATCGACGCGGCGGCCCGCGAACTGTCCAGCCGGCCCGAGGAGGGCGGGACGGCCCGGCTCGGCTGGGTGCCGACCGCCGGCACCACGCTCGTCCCGCAGGCCCTCGCCGCGCTGCGGCGCAGCGACCCGGGAGTACGGGTGACCAGCCGCGAGGGCGGCACGGCGACGCTGGCGCGGGCGCTGCGGGCGGGCGGCATCGACCTCGCCCTGCTCTCCTCGGCCCCGCCGTTCCGCGCCCCGGACACCGAGTCGCCGCCCCTGGTGCTGCAGACCCTCACCGAGCGCGCCCTGTGCCTGGCCGTGCCCGCCGCGCACCCGCTGGCCCGCGGGGAGTACGTCGACGTGGCCGACCTGCGCGGGCAGCGGTGGATCGCCGGGCCGTCCGCCGGGGCCGACCGGCTGATGGGGGTGTGGCCGGGGCTGGACGAACGGCCCGAGATCGCCCACACCGCCCGCGACTGGCTTGCCAAGCTGCACCTGGTGGCGGCCGGCGGCGGGCTGACCACCGTCTCCCCCGCCATGGCCGCCGCCGCACCGCCCGGCGTACGCGTCCTGCCGGTACGCGGCGGCCCGCAGGAGGTGCGGCGCCTGCTGCTGGCCCGCCTCCCGCAGCCGCCCACCGACCCGGTCCGCCGCCTGGCGGCGGCGCTGCGCGCGGCAGCGGTGGCGGAGGCGAACGGCGGGCCACAGGACGGCCGTTGAGCCCCGCGCGGGTCAGTCCGTGGCTTTGGGGTGACCGACTCCCGCGTAGGTGATCCAGGCGGTGCGGTTGGCATCGTCGATCAGGTACCAGATACGCCCTCCGCCCGTGACCTCATATTGCCAGCATTCCAGGGCTTGCCCCTTGAACGCGGAGCTTCCGAGGCGACCCTTGAGCCGGTGTTGACGGTCGGCATTGCCCACGCCCCGCGGGGCGGCACGGATCGCCTCGAAGGCACGCCGCAAGTTGCCCGCCGCCTGGCGGGCCAGTTGCTCCCAGCCATCGGCTGCTTCGGAGCTGGCGAAGCGGAGGTCGAATTCGTCGCCGATCGGAGGGGGCGCGGCTCGATCCCCGCGCTTCGGGCTCACTCGGCCGCCTCGGGTGGCGGGACGGGCCCGAGGTCGCCCTCGAGCTCACGGGTGAGGATGGCGAGCAGGGCCGGATCCGCATAGACCTCGGCGCTGTGCTTCCACTGGGTGAGGAGGAGAGCGATCGGCGCGAGGTTGTCCAGCGCCACGGCGCCGCGCGCCGTGTCCACCAGCTCGGTGAGAAGGGTGTCGATGTCCTCCTCGGGCAGGAAGGTGCTCCACGGCAGGGCTTCGGGCAGTGCCTGGCGCAGCGCGACGACGTTCTCGGTCCGGACCAGCCCCGCAAGCAGCCTGGAGGTGAAGTCCACGACGCTGGCGTCACGTTCCATCTGGTCGACGCTCATCAGGGCGAGGTCCTCGGCATCGCGTCTCCGGAGTCTGAGCGCGCGGACCTCGTCCAGTCGGCGCGTGGTCGCGGCCGGGTGGTGGAGCAGCTCGCTGAAGGGCACATCCTCGTAGGCCGCAGTCATGACATCCACAGTAGCTCGGATGTCGTGCTCCCTGGCGATTTGCGGGACATCACATACCCGAAAGAGGTATTCACACGCAGGGCGCGAGCGGTCAGCAGCCCGGGCGGCAGGGGGCGGGGGTGCCACGGGCCGGGTCGGCGGTGACGGCCGCCGCGACGGCGGCGGCCAGGCAGGCGATCAGGCAGCGGGTGACGGGGTGGCGTACGGCGCGCAGCAGGGCGGGCGGGCGTGTGGCG
>NZ_LFVW01001461.1:0-500 GCF_001182915.1 Kitasatospora sp. MY 5-36 | reverse complement strand
GGGGTGGGTGAGGGTGGTGAGGTGCTCCGCCACGGTGGTCGGGCTGGGCATCGCCGCGATTTCGGTGCTGACCTCGCGGGCGGCGCGGGTCAGGGTGTCGTCGGTGAGGAGGCGGTGGAGCAGGGCCGGGGTGATCTCCTCGGCGGTCGCGCTGAGGCCGGCTCCGCGCTGGTGGACGGCGGCCGCGGTGATGAAGCGGTCGGAGCCGTCGGGCAGGACCAGCTGGGGGATGCCCGCATCGAGTGTGCCAAGGGTGGTGCTGCTGCCGCCTGGTACCACTGCCAGCGGTCATCGACCATGCCTCGACCTCCATGCCCGAGTACGCTTCGGAGCGTAGATCGAGGCACTGACAATCCACCCTGAATTCACGAAGAGACAACGATCGGCGCATGAGGTCTGCTCTGGGAAGCCAACCGAATCGAACTGAATCAACCAGCGCCAGTTGACGCAGATCACCGCAGGTCAGGAAGTGTCGGCCCCGCGCTCGCGGGGATTGCTCC
>NZ_LFVW01000144.1:0-6659 GCF_001182915.1 Kitasatospora sp. MY 5-36 | reverse complement strand
GGCGGCGCGGGCTGTCCGTAGGCCGGCGGCGGCCCGTACGGCGCGGCCGGCGGGGGGACGGGTGCCCCGTACGGCGGTGCTGCGGGCCGGCCCACCGGGGCCGACGAGGGCGGCCCGTACGGATTGGGCGGTGTGCTCATCAGTTCGTCCCCCGAGACAGAGTTCTGTCGCTACGACAGGTTCGAGTACCTTAGCGAGTCGGTCGGACGCCGTCGGCCCCGAGCCCCGCGGGTTTCCAGGAGGCCTGGTCAGCGGGGGAGGGGACTCCGGCGGGCGGAGCGCAGGTAGAGGACCGCCGTCAGCGCGTATACCCCGGCGACCCCGAGCACCACCGCGACCGAGCGGCCGGACAGCGGCAGCACCAGCGCGGTGACCAGGGCGGCGGCCACGAAGGCGACGTTGAACAGCACGTCGTAGATGGCGAAGACCCGGCCGCGGTACTCGTCCTCGACCGACTCCTGGACCGCCGTGTCGGCGCAGATCTTGGTGCCCTGGGTGACCACCCCGAGCAGCAGGGCGGCGAGCAGGCAGGGCACCAGGGTGAAGCTCAGGCCCAGCGCCGGGACGAAGACCACCGGGGCGACCAGGCAGGCCGTCATCCACCCGGCCAGGCCCAGCCGGCGGGTGCACCAGGGGCTGACCAGCGCGGCGACGAAGAACCCGGCGGCGGACAGGCCGACCGCCTGGCCGAGGGTGACCAGCCCGGCCGCGCTGTCGGTCGGGTCGTTGAAGGTGTACCGGGCGAGCATCACCACGACCACGATCAGCACGCCGTAGCAGAACCGGGCCGCGGTGACGGCGGCCAGCGCGTGCACGGCGGGCCGGCAGTCCCGGACCAGGTGGCGCACCGCGGCGCCGAGTTCGACGGCGGCCCGGACCAGCGCCTGGCCGAGCCCCGGGCGGTCCCGGTGCTGCTCCGGGCCGAGCAGGTCGCGGTCCATCCGCCGGGCGGCCAGCGCGGCCGACAGGTAGAGCAGCGCGGCCACCGTGACCAGGGCGGCGTCGGCCTTCGGCCCGGGGGCCATCAGCTGGTGCAGCGCGAAGCCGATGCCCCCGCCGGAGGCGGCGGCGACCGTCCCGAGGGTGGGGGAGAGGGCGTTGGCGGTGACCAGCTGGTCCTGCTCCACCACCCGGGGCAGGGCAGCGGACAGGCCGGCCAGGATGAACCGGTTGAGCGCGGTGACCAGTAGGGCCGAGGCGAAGAACAGCCAGGTCGGGGCCTGTGCCAGCAGCAGCGCGCCGGTGCCCAGGCCCAGTCCGAAGCGGGCCAGGTTGCCGAAGTAGAGCACCTGGCGGCGGCGCCAGCGGTCCAGCAGCACACCGGCGAACGGGCCGATCACCGAGAACGGCAGCAGCATCACGGCCAGCACCGAGGCGATGTCGGCGGGGGAGGACTGCTTCTCGGGGGAGAAGACCACGTACGCGGCGAGCGAGACCTGGAAGACGCCGTCCGAGAGCTGGGAGAGCACCCGGGCGGTCAGCAGCCGCCGGAAGTCGCGGCCCTTCATCAGGTCGAGGAGCGTGGCGCGGTGCGCGGACTGGTGGGTGCTGCCGTTCTCGGTGATCGCCACCCGCCCAGAGTGCCATGGAACCGGCCGCTGTTTCACGTGAAACATTGGCCGCGAGAACGTGAAGGGCCCGCGATCCGGAGACCACGGGCCCTTCCTGCGAGCTGGCGGCGCTCAGCGCTCAGCGCTCAACAGTCGCGAACCTCGCTGCGCTCAGCGCTCGACCTCGCCGCGGATGAACTTCTCGACGTTCTCGCGGGCCTCGTCGTCGAAGTACTGCACCGGCGGGGACTTCATGAAGTACGAGGAGGCCGACAGGATCGGGCCGCCGATGCCGCGGTCCTTGGCGATCTTCGCGGCGCGCACGGCGTCGATGATGACACCGGCGGAGTTCGGGGAGTCCCAGACCTCGAGCTTGTACTCCAGGTTCAGCGGGACGTCACCGAACGCGCGACCCTCGAGGCGGACGTACGCCCACTTGCGGTCGTCCAGCCAGGCCACGTAGTCCGAGGGACCGATGTGGACGTTCTTGGCGCCCAGCTCGCGGTCGCGGATCTGCGAGGTGACGGCCTGGGTCTTGGAGATCTTCTTGGACTCCAGGCGCTCGCGCTCGAGCATGTTCTTGAAGTCCATGTTGCCGCCGACGTTCAGCTGCATGGTGCGCTCGAGGATGACACCGCGGTCCTCGAACAGCTTGGCCATCACGCGGTGCGTGATGGTCGCGCCGACCTGGGACTTGATGTCGTCACCGACGATCGGCACGCCGGCCTCGGTGAACTTGTCCGCCCACTCCTTGGTGCCCGCGATGAACACCGGCAGGGCGTTCACGAAGGCGACCTTGGCGTCGATGGCGCACTGGGCGTAGAACTTGGCCGCGTCCTCGGAACCGACGGGAAGGTAGCAGACGAGGACGTCGACCTGCTGGTCCTTGAGGACCTGGACGACGTCGACCGGCGCCTCGTCCGACTCCTCGATGGTCTCCAGGTAGTACTTGCCCAGGCCGTCGAGGGTGTGGCCGCGCTGGACGGTCACGCCGGTCGGCGGCACGTCGCAGATCTTGATGGTGTTGTTCTCGCTGTTGCCGATGGCGTCGGCCAGGTCGAAGCCGACCTTCTTGGCGTCGACGTCGAAGGCGGCGACGAACTCCACGTCGCGGACGTGGTACTCACCGAACTGGACGTGCATCAGCCCGGGGACCTTGCCGGCCGGGTCGGCGTCCTTGTAGTACTCGACACCCTGCACCAGCGACGCGGCGCAGTTGCCCACGCCCACGATGGCTACGCGAACCGAACCCATTCCGGTTGCTCCCTGTGATCTCATGAGGCCCGCCGGGGTAGGCGGAACTCGTCCTGCTTCTTCGATGACTGCGTGCACGGGCGCGAGGCGCCCATTCCTGCCGCGCGGCACAGGGCTGGCGCGGTGTCAGCGCTCCTGGGCGGAGCGCCCCGGGCGGTCGTACGGTGGCCCGGACGGGTCCGGGGACCCGGTCTCCTGGCCACGGCCGTCCGAAGTCTTGCGGGGTCCGGCGGCGCTGCCGCCGGCGTCGGGGCCGGTCTTTCCGGTGCGGTTGGACCGCTCGGTCTCGATGAGCTCGTTGAGCCAGCGGACCTCGCGCTCCACCGACTCCAGTCCGTGCCGCTGGAGTTCGACGGTGTAGTCGTCGAACCGCTCGCGGGCGCGGGCCAGCGAGTTGCGCATCCGCTCCAGCCGCTCCTCCAGCCGGCTGCGGCGCCCCTCCAGGACGCGCATCCGCACGGCCCGGTCGGTCTGGCCGAAGAAGGCGAAGTGCACGCCGAAGTGCTCGTCCTCCCAGGCGTCCGGGCCGGAGTCGGCGAGAAGCTCCTCGAAGCGCTGCTTCCCCTCGGCGGAGAGCCGGTAGACGATCTTGGACCGCTTGCCGTTGAGCGCGGTGGCCGGGACGTACTCGACGTCGGGGTTGTCCTCGACCAGGAAGCCCTGGGCGACCAGGCTCTTCAGGCAGGGGTAGAGCGTCCCGTAGGAGAGCGCCCGGAACGTCCCGAGCAGGATGTTCAGCCGCTTGCGCAGCTCGTAGCCGTGCATCGGGGCGTCGTGGAGCAGCCCGAGGACGGCGAACTCCAGCACTCCTGAGCGCCTGCCCACTGTCGCCGCCCTCCTCCCGCTCGGTGTCCGATCGGCCGCTGCATCCGGCGGTATACCGCTTCGATGTATCGGCTCGATATATCGAGAACAGTAAACCCGACCCCCGGAACGGGCAAGAGGGGCGCGCGTGAATGTGATCACAAGCCGACGCGCGGCTGGTGTTGGCAACGGGCTTGTAATGATCTGTTGCCGTTTTGCGGGCATTGGCAACTGATGTCCGATTAGTTGTATATCCGTGCTGCGTACGCTGTCGCGTGTGCACGAGGACCACCTCCGGGATCAGGGCGGTTGGCGGGCATCGGACGTGAACCCTGCCTTCAGGCTGGAAACGCCTGGCGAGGAGTGGCTGGAAGATGAGCGAGCGACGGCGAAGGACGCCCAACCCGGGCGGTGAGGGGCAGCAGCCCCCGGGAGGCGGTGGCCGTCAGGGCGAGGGGCCGGGACCCGACGAGCTGCGCTCGGACGGCGCCGGTCGGCGACGCCCCTCGGGGGTCAGGGAGACCGCACAGCAGCCCCGGATGACCCGTGCGGAGATGCGCAAGGCCGCCCAGAAGAAGGGCGCCAAGGGGGGTGGCCGGCGCGGTGACGCCGCGGCCGCCTCCGCCGCCGCGGCCGCCGGCCCCGGCAAGAAGCGCTTCATCGACTACCCGCGGTTCGGCAAGACCGGCGTCCGGCGCTGGCTGCCGTCCTGGAAGCAGTGGCTGAGCGCCTTCGTGCTGGTCTTCGGCTGCTTCGTGGGCCTGGTGTTCTACCTGTACCAGACCACCGAGGTCCCCAAGCTGAACGATCTGGTGAAGGACCAGAACACGATCTACTACTGGGCCGACAACACGGAGATGACCCGCAAGGGCCAGACCAACCGTCAGATCGTCGAGCTCAAGGACATCAGTCCGCACCTCCAGGACGCCGTCATCGCCGCGGAGAACAAGAGCTTCAAGACCGACAGCGGCATCGACCCCAAGGGCATGCTCCGCGCGGTCTGGAACATGGCGAAGGGCGGCGAGACCCAGGGCGCCTCGACGATCACCCAGCAGTACGTGAAGAACGCCTACCTGAGCCAGGAGCAGACCCTCAGCCGCAAGGTGAGGGAGTTCTTCATCACGCTGAAGATCAACCAGGAGAAGGAGAAGCCGGAGATCCTCACCGGCTACCTGAACACCAGCTGGTTCGGCCGCGGTGCGAACGGTGCCCAGGCGGCCGCCCAGGCGTACTACGGGGTGGACGCCAAGGACCTCAACGTCTGTCAGAGCGCCATGCTGGCCGGTCTGCTCAAGGGTGCGGCGTACTACGACCCCACCAACCCGGCCAACAAGGACCGGGCCCAGGGCCGGTGGAACTGGATCCTGGACCAGATGGTGGACACCAAGGCCATCACCCCGGAGGAGCGCGCCAAGTGCACCGCGTTCCCGGACCCGATCACGCAGAAGCCCAACTCCAACATGAACGGTGAGATCAGCTACCTGGTCGACACCGCCAACAAGTACGTGATGGCCACCGACAAGACGATCACCCAGCAGATGATCGACCGGGGCGGCCTGAAGATCTACACCACCTTCGAGAAGGACAAGGTCGACGCGCTGAAGAGCGCCGTCGACGCCGTCAAGGCGGAGAACCTCAACCCGCAGAAGCGGCCGGACAACGACACCAACATCCAGTTCGGCTCCGCCAGCATCCGCCCCGGCGACGGCGCGATCGTCGCCCTCTACGGCGGTGACGGCGTGGAGAACGGCCACTTCGACAACAACGCCGACGCCACCGGCGTCCAGGTCGGCTCGACCTTCAAGCCCTTCGTGCTGGCCACCGCGATGCAGACCGGCGTGCAGACCGCGAAGGACGACAAGGGCAAGCCGAAGCGGATCAACGCCGACAGCCGCTACCTGGCCGACGACATGTCCGAGATCCGCAAGGCGGACGGCTCGCTGGTGATCGGCGACGACGGCAAGCCCTACCGGCAGAAGAACGAGGACGCCGGCAAGCGCGGCTACGTCTCGCTGCGGATGGCCATGCAGTACTCGTACAACGTGCCCTTCGTCCAGCTGAACCAGGACGTCGGCGGCCAGAACGTGGCCGACATCGCGGTGCAGATGGGCATCAAGAAGGAGAGCCTCGCCGACCCGAAGACGGCGACCTTCCCGCTCGGCACCTCCACCATCAGCCCGATCCGGATGGCCACCGCCTACGGCACCCTGGCGGCCAGCGGCAAGGAGGCCGAGCCGTACTCCGTCACCAAGGTCGAGGTGAGCGGCGTGGAGCGGCCGGGCTTCGGCAAGAAGGAGCCCAAGGTCGCGCTGGAGCCGGCCGTCGCCGACAACGTCACCGACACGCTGGTGAACGTGGCGGTGAACGGTACCGGTAAGAAGACGAAGGACCTGGGCCGCCCGGTGGCCGGCAAGACCGGTACCACCGACCAGAACAAGTCGGCCTGGTGGGTCGGCTACACCCCGCAGCTGGCGACCAGCGTCGCGATGTGGCGCGAGGACCCGACCAAGCACGAGCGGCAGTCGCTCAACGGCACCGGCGGCAAGGAGTCCATCCACGGTGGTGACATCCCGACCGACGTCTTCACCCGGTACATGAAGGCCGCACTGGCCAACGAGAAGAAGATGGACTTCCCGACCCCGCAGCCGGTCGGCACCGAGGTCGACTCCTCCGGCGCGCCGTCCACGGCCAGCGCGACGACGACCCCGACCACGACCGACAGCCCGACGGCCCCGCCGGCCGCCCAGACGCAGGCGCCGCAGCCGCCCGTGCAGCCGCAGCCCACCCAGACCTGCGTGCCCGGCGTGGACTGCCCCGGCGACCAGCCGACCCCCTCGCACACCAGGCCGAACCCGGGCAACACCTGTCTGCCGGTGATCGGCTGCCCGACGCAGCCGCCGGGACCGACGGACACCACGCCGCCGGGCGGCGGCAACGGTGGCGGTGGCGGACGCCCGACCGGCGGCGGCAAGCCGACGCCGAGCAGCACGGGCGGTCTCCAGGGCGGCGGGGCGGCCGGGCAGTAGCCCCGGCCGGGCGGAACCCGGAACC
>NZ_LFVW01001460.1:0-504 GCF_001182915.1 Kitasatospora sp. MY 5-36 | reverse complement strand
GTGCCGGCCCGGGCGACGAGCGCCGCGCCCGGGCGCTGGTGCCGTGGCTGCTGGAGCAGGCGGCGCTGCGCGGGCACTCCGCCCTGGAGCTGGCCGAGGTGGCGGTCGGGCTCGACCGGCTCCGGATGCCCGAGCCGGCCACCGCGATCCAGGCCGCCGTCGAGGACGGGCGGGTGCTCTCCTTCCAGGAGGAGCTGGCCGGCCCCGAGGCGCACGCGGCGGGGGGCGACGAGGAGGCCGAGGCGCCGACCCGGACGCTGCTCGCCCTGGCCGGGCTGGCGATGGCCGAGGACAGCCTCGCCGAGAAGCTGCTCCAGCTGATGGCCACCTTCGTGCCGGGCGAGGACGCCGAGGAGGCCGGGGACGCCGACGATTCCGAGGACGCGGAGGCCGGGGCGGAGGCCGCCGAGGGCTCCGCCCAGCAGCCCCCCGCCGCCCCCGGCCCGGCCGCCTGGGCGGCCGCCGCCGAGGCCGCGTCGTCCTCCTCCGCGACCGCCCTGATCA
>NZ_LFVW01001459.1:0-506 GCF_001182915.1 Kitasatospora sp. MY 5-36 | reverse complement strand
CCGGCGGGCGCGGCCTGGTGGCCGTCCTCGGCGCGCTCGCCGACGCCGTCGCCGGGCAGCAGCCGATGGGGCCGGTCGCGCTGCGCGGGGACGTCCGGGCCGTGGAGAGCTGCGAGACGCACCTGCGGCCGCCCGGCCCCGGCCACCCCGCCTTCGAGGTCATCTACCTGCTGGACGCCCCCGACGAGGCGCTGCCCGCGCTGCGCGAGCGGCTCGGCGGGCTCGGCGACTCGCTGGTGATCGGCGGCGGCGACGGCCTGTGGAACGTGCACGTCCACGTGGACGACGCGGGCGCCGCCGTGGAGGCCGGGGTCGGCGCCGGGCGCCCGCACCAGATCCGGATCACCCACTTCGCCGAGGCCGCCGCCCGCTCCGGCACCGCCGCCGAGCGCGGCGAACGCGAGGAACGGGCCCGCGCGGTGCTCTCGGTCGTCTCCGGCGGGGGCCTGGCCGAGCTCTGCGAGCAGGCCGGCGCCGTCGTCCTGCACGCCGACCCGGACCGCCCG
>NZ_LFVW01001458.1:0-512 GCF_001182915.1 Kitasatospora sp. MY 5-36 | reverse complement strand
CGGGGCGGCGAGGTGCCGCCGATGCTGCGCGGCCTGGTCCGCGCCACCGGCCGGCGGGCCGCCGAGACCGGCGCCGGCCAGGACCCGGCCCGCCGGATCGCCGGCCTCACCGGGGAGCACCGGACCCGGGCCCTGCTCGACCTGGTGCGCACCCAGGTGGCGGACGTGCTCGGACACGCCTCGGCGGAGTCCGTGCAGGCCACCCGGGCGTTCAAGGAGATCGGCTTCGACTCGCTGACCGCCGTGGAGCTGCGCAGCCGGCTGCACGAGGCGACCGGGCTGCGGCTGCCGGCCACCCTGGTGTTCGACTACCCGACCCCGGCCGCGCTGGCCGGCTTCCTCGACGGGCGGCTGCCCCGGGAGGGAGCACCGCGGGAGGAGCCCGTCCTCGCCGAGCTGGACCGGCTGGAGGCCGCCCTGGAGCGGCGGCTGGCGGACGGCCACGCGCTCGACGGCCTGTCGCCGCGCCTGCGGGCCCTGCTCGACCGCCTGGACGGCCCGGACGCCTCCGC
>NZ_LFVW01001457.1:0-513 GCF_001182915.1 Kitasatospora sp. MY 5-36 | reverse complement strand
GGACCGACGCGGCCGACCCCGGCGGCGAGCACGCGGCGGAGGGCCACGACCGGGCGCACGCCTTCACCGGCCGCTCGCCGGGCTTCCTGGTCGCCACCGCCCGGCTGCTGCGGCTGCGGGAGGGGGCGAGCGCGCGGGTGCGGCTGGTGGCCTTCACCGAGCCGGTGCTGGCGCCGCGCACCCTCGACCAGGGGTGGCTGCTGGAGGGCGTCGACACCCACGAGACGGATTCGGGGCCGCTGCTGGTCGAGCGGTACCAGGTGGCGGACCTGGAGACGGGCGAGCAGCAGGTCGTGCACCTGGCGGGCGATGTGGTGCTGGCGGCGGAGGGGATCGAGCTGGAGGAGCTGGAGTCGCCGCCGAACGCCTGGCGGGTGGGGGCGGAGGAGGAGTAGCGGGCCTTCGCGGCCGGGGCCGGTGCGGCAGGGCTGCTGCGGCCGGGGCGGTTCGCCTCAGGCGGGCGGGGCGAAGCCGCTGCCGGCGGCGGGCTTGTCGAAGGACGGGGCCGTCGGG
>NZ_LFVW01001456.1:0-516 GCF_001182915.1 Kitasatospora sp. MY 5-36 | reverse complement strand
CCCGACCAGCTCGTCCAAGGCCTCGTCCGAACGCCCCGCCACCACCGTGCCGATGGGGATGTCCGTCCCCGCGCCCAGGCGCGACAAGAGGGCCGCCAGGCCCGCGTGCAGCACCATGAACAGCGTCACGCCATGCCGACGCGCCAACCCCTCCAACTCCGCGTGCAGCTCCGCGTCCAGCCCGAACTCCACCAGACCACCCGCACGCGAACCCACCCCCGACCGAGGCCGGTCCAACGGCAGCGCCACCTCCTGCGGCGCATCCCGCAACACCTCCGACCAGTACGCCAACTGCCGCTCCAGGACCCCACCCAACAGACCCTGCTGCCACAACGTGTAATCCGCGTACTGCACCGGCAACGGCGACCACTCCGGAGCAACCCCCGCCAACCGAGCCCGATACGCCGACGCCACCCCCTCCCACAACGGCTCCATCGACCAACCGTCACTCGCGATGTGGTGCAAGGTCACCACCAGCACCGACCCGCCCTCGGCGACCGTGAACAACACCACCCG
>NZ_LFVW01001455.1:0-517 GCF_001182915.1 Kitasatospora sp. MY 5-36 | reverse complement strand
GCGCGGCCCGCTGGCGCTCCAGCTGCGCCTGCCGGGCCGGGTCCTCGCTGTGCGCCGCCACGGCGACCGGCTCCGGCAGCTCGGCCGGTGCGACCTCGACCGCCTCGGCCGGGGCCGAGCGCAGCCTGGCCAGCCAGGAGCGGGAGATCCAGGCGACGCCCAGCATCGCGGCCACGCAGCCGCTCTTCACCAGCAGCAGCCGCCCGTACTCGGTGCCGGTCAGCGCGCCCCAGCTGCCCAGGCCCCGCCAGGACTGGTAGATCCCGGTCCCGGCCAGGACGGCCACCGAGCCGAAGGCGATCTTCGAGAAGCGGTCCACCACCTCGGCGCCGACGCCCTCGCGCAGCGCGACCAGCAGCGCGGCCAGCCCGCCCAGCCAGAGCGCCATCGCGATCAGGTGCAGGATGCCGAGCGGCAGCGCCAGCCAGACCTGGATGCCCACCGAGGCGTGGTCGGCGCCGACCCAGGTCGCCGAGAGGGCGACGGCCAGCACCAGCCCGGCCACGCCGAGGCCGAG
>NZ_LFVW01001454.1:0-520 GCF_001182915.1 Kitasatospora sp. MY 5-36 | reverse complement strand
GGCCGCCCGGCCAGACCCCGGCCCGGCTCCACCCTTGATCAGATAGGCCGCCACCACGGCCAGCGCAGAGCCCACCACCACCGCCGAGCCCCACACCTGGGAGCTCATCTGCTTGTCGTCCGCGTCGGCCACCTCGGTCCCCTTTCCCGGTGCCGGGCTCGTGGTCGGCTCCCGCCGCCCCACCTCTTCTCCGCTCTCGGCACGCGTCGGCCAGCACTGACCGATTGCCACATCGTATCTACCGTCAGTCATGGCCAACCGCCCCCAGGCGGCGAACGACAGATCAACGTTGCGTCAATTCCTTGTGCGGAAGCAGCACTTCCAGGACACATCACGGAACGTGACCACGGCAAGGCGCCCGGCCGGGAGAACCCGGCCGAGCGCCTCGGTGAACCTCTCGCGACCCCGCCCGCCGTCAGCCGCGGCGGACGCCCCTCCGCCGCAGCACGGCACCCGCGCCCACCAGGGCGGTGGCCCCCAGGGCGGCCGCCGCCGTCACGGCCGGCAGTGCCGAACCGCC
>NZ_LFVW01001453.1:0-522 GCF_001182915.1 Kitasatospora sp. MY 5-36 | reverse complement strand
GCCGCTCCCCCGCCGAGACCACCGGCGGGCACACCATCCGCGCCCGCCGCCCGCAGGGCGCGCTCGCCCGGCTGCACCTGACCGCGACCCTCCAGGCCGCCGCTCCGCACCAGGCCGCGCGCGGGCGCAGCGGGCGGGCACTGGTGGTGCACAAGGACGACTTCCGCGAACAGGTGCGCCAGGGACGGGAGTCCAACCTGGTGCTGTTCGTGGTGGACGCCTCCGGCTCGATGGCCGCCCGGCAGCGGATGACCGCCGTCAAGGGTGCGGTGCTGTCGCTGCTGATGGACGCCTACCAGCGCCGCGACAAGATCGGCATGATCACCTTCCGGGGCTCGGGCGCCGAGCTGGCACTGCCGCCCACCTCCTCGGTGGAGGTCGGCGCGGCCCGGCTGGAGTCGCTGCCCACCGGCGGGCGGACCCCGCTGGCCGCCGGCCTGCTGCGCGCCCACGAGGTGCTGCGGGTGGAGCGGCTGCGCGACCCGAGCCGGCGCCCGCTGCTGGTCGTGGTGACCGACGGCC
>NZ_LFVW01001452.1:0-523 GCF_001182915.1 Kitasatospora sp. MY 5-36 | reverse complement strand
CCCCGGGCGACCACAGGACGCCCGCCCGGGTGGCCCCCGCCCTCCGCCGCTCCCGCGCCGGAACCGCTGACTCCCGCGCCGGAGCCGCTACTCCCGCGCCAGCGCCGCGATGGCCGCGAGCAGCAGCGCCGAGCCCGCCAGCAGGCCCGCCGTCAGCGGCTCGCCGAGGCAGAGCACGCCGATCACCGCCGCGGTCGCGGGCTCCAGCAGGACCAGCACCGCGGCCGTCGTGCTGGGCACGGTGGTCAGGCCGGTGAAGTACCAGCGGTAGGCGAACAGGGTGGGCACGGTGCCGAGGAAGAGCAGCGCCACCGCGGTCACCAGCGGGTCACCGTCGACCGGCAGGACGCCCTGGACGCCCTGGACGCCCTGGACGGCGACGAGCGGAAGCAGGCAGAGCAGCCCGGTGGTGAAGGCGCCGGTGCCGGCCCGGGCCGAGCCGCCGCCCCGGGCCCAGAGGGTGAGGCCACTCTGGCCGGCGCCCGCGAGGACGGCCAGCGCGACGCCGAGGGCCGGGCGCGGG
>NZ_LFVW01001451.1:0-525 GCF_001182915.1 Kitasatospora sp. MY 5-36 | reverse complement strand
ACCGCGCACGCGGCCAGCGCCAGCGCCGCCGCCGCGAACGGGAACCAGCGCCCGCCCAGCACCGCGATCGCCGCCGAGCCGGCCACGCCGCCGACCGCCGTCCCCAGGTACAGGGCGCTGCTGTTCAGCGAGATCAGCAGCGGCGCGTTGGCCGGGTCGATCGACGCCAGCCGGTGCGGCAGCGCCACCGACACCGCCCACCCGGCCAGCGGCACCACCACCGCGTAGGCCAGCGCCCCGGGCATGGTGAGCCCCAGCCAGGGCAGCGCGGTGAACGCGGCCGCGGCCACCGCCGAGCCGGTCAGCAGCACCCGCCGCACCCCGAGGCGGTCCACCAGGCGCCCGCCCAGCCAGCTGCCGGCCACCGACATCACGCCGCTGGTCAGCAGGACCAGGCTCAGCCGGTCGGCGTCGCCGCCGGTGGCGCCGGACACCGCGGTGGACAGGTAGATGTAGACGCTCTGGAAGGCGAGGAAGAACACCAGCGTGGTGGCGGCGGCGCCCAGCACCCGGCGCCGGCCCAGC
>NZ_LFVW01000143.1:0-14849 GCF_001182915.1 Kitasatospora sp. MY 5-36 | reverse complement strand
GGTGGCGGTCCTCCTCGGAGGGCCGCCACCGCCGTTTCCGTCGCGGCCACCGCGCCCGCCGGCGGCGCAGAGGTACAGACCGTTGCGGGGTCCTCCTCGTCCCGGCGGGACGGGTGCGGCAGGATGTCCGGCATGACGTCGAGCGATCGTGACGAAACCGCCGGGCCGGACGGGTCCGGCGCCGCCGCAGGGCCCCTCCCGGCAGCCGTCGCCACGGCCGCGCCGCCGGCCAACACCGTGGTCGTGCCGGCCGACGAGGACCCGGTGGCGGCGGCCGGCAGCGAGGTGTTCGGCGGGCCCCCGGGCCGCCGGGCGCTGCTCGGCGTCTCCTGGTGGGTCCCGGCGCGCTTCCTGGCGCTCGCGGTGATCGTGGTGTCGGTGCTCGGGATGGTGCAGAAGCTGCCCTGCTACGAGCAGGCCTGGTTCCAGCCGGGCTCGCCGCAGTACATCCACGCCTGCTACAGCGACATCCCGCACCTGTTCTCCGGACGCGGCTTCGCGGCCGGGCTGCACCCGTACGTGGACCGCGTCCCGGGCTCCTCGGGGGACCTCCAGTACCTGGAGTACCCGGTGCTGACCGGCCTGTTCATGCAGGTCGCGGCCTGGCTGACGCCGGGCGGCGGGGACCAGCAGAGCCAGGAGCAGTGGTTCTGGGCGATCAACGCCGGGATGCTGATGGCCTGCGCGGTGGTCGCCGCGGTGGCGCTCTCCCGCACCCACCGGCGCCGTCCGTGGGACGCGCTGCTGTTCGCGCTCGCCCCCGTCCTGCTGCTCAACGGCACCGTCAACTGGGACCTGCTCGCGGTCGCCCTGGCCGCCGTGGCGATGGCCTGGTGGAGCGGTGCCCGCCCGGGCTGGGCCGGTGTCTTCATCGGCCTGGCCACCGCGGCCAAGCTCTACCCGCTGCTGCTGATCGGCCCGCTGCTGGTGCTCTGCTGGCGGGCCGGCCGGTGGCGCGAGTTCCGGGTGATGCTGGGCGGCGCGGTCGGCTCCTGGCTGGTGGTCAACCTGCCGATCATGCTGGCCAACTGGCGGGGCTGGTCGACCTTCTACGTGTTCAGCAAGCACCGCGGCGAGGACTACGGCTCGTTCTGGCTGATCCTGATGCAGCGCCGGGGCGCCGGGCTGGCCGACCTCGACGTCTACATCGGCGTGCTGATGGTGCTGGGCTGCCTGGCCATAGCGTGGCTCGGCTTCTCGGCCCCGCGCCGGCCGCGCTTCGCCCAGCTGGCCTTCCTGGTGGTCGCGCTGTTCGTGCTGGTCAACAAGGTGTACTCGCCGCAGTACGCGCTCTGGCTGCTGCCGCTCGCGGTGCTGGCCCGGCCGCGCTGGCGGGACTTCCTGGTCTGGCAGGCCTGCGAGGTGCTCTACACCCTGGGCATCTGGTCCCACCTGGGCCTGGTCACCGGCTCCAAGCAGCACGGGATCGGCGAGGGCTGGTACCACTTCGCGATCGGGCTGCACCTGCTGGGCACCCTGTACCTGGTCGCCCTGGTGGTCCGCGACGTCCTCCACCCGGACCGCGACCCGGTCCGCTGGGACGGCAGCGACGACCCCTCCGGCGGGGTGCTGGACCACGCCCCGGACGTGTCCGTGCTGGGCACCGCCCGCCGGCTGCGCGAGGAGGAGAGCTACGCCGGGTACGCGCCGGCCGGCCCCGAGCAGTGGCTCAACGAGCCCGAGCTGCCGGAGCCGGCCGAAAAGGCCTAGCCGGTCGGAAAGGCCTGGCGGGTCGGAAAGGCCTGGCGGGTCAGCGGTCCACCACGCGGTCGAAGTGCGTGGTGGTGTGCCGGACCTGGAGACCGAGCTCCTCGCCGATCGCCGGGGGCTTGGTCTCCCCGTCCAGGAAGAGCAGCGAGACCTGCATGTGCGGCGGCTCGGCGAACCACAGCTGCTTGCCGGCCCAGTGGAACGGCGACTTGGTCTTGTTGACGGTCGCCAGGCCGGCCCGGGCGATGCCCTTGGCCCGCGCCCCCATGCTCTGGAGGTACTTGGGCGCCTCCAGGCCGATGCCGTGCGCGGTGCCGCCGGCGACCACCAGGATGTGGCCGTCGGAGGGCGCCGGGTGCTGGCGGTAGCCGTAGCGGTCGCCCTTCTGCAGCGGGGTGACGTCCAGGACGGTGGCCCGGACCTCCAGTGCGGCGTGGTCGCCGAGCCAGAGCCGGGTGCCGATCCGGGCGCGGAAGACCGTCTCCGGGTAGCGCTGGGCCAGCTGGTCCATGCCGGCCGCGCCGAGGTGGCTGACGAACACGGTGTGCACCGGGATGCCGGCCGCCCGGGCGGTGTCCACCCAGTACGCGACCTCCTCGATCGGGCTGGAGCCGTCCGGCCGGTCCATCGGCAGGTGCAGCGCCAGGCCCTCGAAGGCGACGCCCTCCAGCTCGTTGGCGACGGTGCGCAGGTCGGCCGCGCTCACGCCGTGCCGGCGCATGGTGGTCATGCACTCCAGCACCACCCGGGCACCGTGCAGCGAGCGCAGCGCCTCCACGCTGGCCACCGTCCGGATCACCCGGGCGTGCGGCAGCGGGAGCACCTCCTCGCCGACCCGGTACGGGGTGAGCACCAGCAGCTCGCCGCCGTACCACTCGGCGGCGTCGGCCGCCTCGTACGCGGTACCGACGGCGAGCACCCCGGTGCCCAGCAGCGTCGCCTCCTCGGCCAGCCGGTGGTTGCCCAGGCCGTAGCCGTTCCCCTTGGCGACGGGCACCAGGCCGGGGAACTCGGCGAGGACGGAGCGCTGGTGGGTGCGCCAGCGTTCGGTCTCGAGGTAGAGCGACAGCGTCATCGGGTCAGCCTCCTCAGCGGCGGGACATGTAGAGGTCGAGGGCCTTGTGCAGCAGCTTGTTGAGCGGGAAGTCCCACTCGCCGAGGTACTCGGCCGCCTGGCCGCCGGTGCCGACCTTGAACTGGATCAGGCCGAACAGGTGGTCGTTCTCGTCCAGGGTGTCACTGATGCCGCGCAGGTCGTACACCCCGCCGCCGAGGGCGTAGGAGTCGCGCATCATCCGCCACTGGATGGCGTTGGACGGCTTGACCTCGCGCTTGTGGTTGGCCGAGGCGCCGTAGGAGTACCAGACGTGCTCGCCGACCACCAGCATCGTGGTGGCGGCCAGCGGCTCGCCCTCGTGGTAGGCGATGTAGAGCCGCATGCGGTTCGGGTCCTCGGCCACCAGGGCCTTCCACATCCGCTGGAAGTAGGCCAGCGGGCGCGGGGTGAACTTGTCGCGCTCGGCGGTGACCAGGTAGAGCTGGTGGAAGATCGGCAGGTCGTCGTAGCCGCCCTGGTAGACCTCGACGCCGCTCTTCTCGGCCTTCTTGATGTTGCGGCGCCAGAGCTGGTTGAAGTTCTTGTGGATGTCGTCCAGCGAGCGGTTGGCCAGCGGCACCTGGAAGACGTAGCGGGGCTGGACGTCGCCGAAGCCGGCGCCGCCGTCCTCGCCCTGCAGCCAGCCGGCCTTGCGCAGCCGGTCGGCCACCTCGAAGGCGCGGGCCTCGTACCAGTCGGCCTCGACGTCGCGCAGGCGCTTGGCCTGCTTGCCGGCGATGGCCTCCTTGATGGTGGGGGCGTTCCAGCGGCGGATGACGATCGGCGGGCCCATCTTCACCGAGAACGCGCCCTGCGACTTGAGGTGCGCCAGCATCGGGGAGAGCCAGCGGTCGAGGTCGCGGTCGAACCAGTCGATGACCGGTCCCTCGGGCAGGTAGGCGAGGTAGCGCTTGAGCTTGGGCAGCTGGCGGTAGAGGACCAGGCCGGCGCCGACGAGCTGGTCGGCCTCGTCGAACCAGCCGATCGACTCGGAGCGCCACTCGGCCTTCACGTCGCCCCACGACGGCACCTGCATGTGGCTGGCCGAGGCGCGGCTCCTGATGAAGGCGAGGTGCTCCTCGCGGGTGATCGTCCTCAGGCGCAGGCTCATGTGCTCGGTGCTCCTCGTCGTCGGGCTGCGGTGGCCCAGGTTCTCGGGCTGACCTTATCGTCCGGGGTCCGGGCGCCCGTCGCTGCGGGCACGGCGGCGCCCCGTCGGGTACCTGTCTCCTCTGCAGATACGCGACGGGGGCGGCGAGGGTTCCGGGCGGGGCCTGTGGGCTCGGTCCCAGCGGTGCGGTCCGGGGGCGTGCGAGGGGGCGCGGGGGCCCGGTTCAGCCCCAGAGACCGCCGCGGGCGATGCCGAGGTAGAAGCCGATCGCGGCGGCGCCGAGTGTGATCATCAGGACGAAGCGCTCGGCGGTGGTGACCGAGACGAACATGCCCCACAGGCCCGTGACGATGCCGAACAGGCCGGTCCACGAGGTCAGCAGGTGCAGGTTGTGGAAGAACGAGGTGGCGAAGGCGATCACGCCCAGCACGGCGGTGACGCCCACCAGGGCGTTCTCGCGGGGGTGCGGGTGGCCGTCGGTGTTCAGGGTGAGGGCGGGCATGCGGTGGACGGACTGTGCCATGGGTCCCACCTCCTGGCGTGGAGACGAACGGGCAGGAATCCCGTTCCGTCCAGATTGCGGCGCTTGGGCCGCTCTCACAACCCCTATGCGTTTTGTTCGGCCGTCCGGGTGCAGGTAGGCTGTGCCGTCTGCACTGGTGTAGTTGTGCCCCCTTTGCACCCTCTACCGGGTGGGATCCGCCTCCGGGCGGAGCGGGGGCCGATTGTCCGACCCGGCCGCTACGGTGGGCCGGAGTCGTCACTGCTCCGGTGCCGACGCTACGCACAACCCTCCTGCCACGGAGAGACCGTGGCCGCTGAGTCCAAAGGAGGTGGGTTACTCATGCGTCACTACGAGCTGATGGTCATCCTCGACCCCTCGGTCGAGGAGCGCGCTGTCTCCCCCCTGATCGAGAACTTCCTCACCGTCGTCCGCAACGCGGGTGGCAAGGTGGAGAAGGTCGACACCTGGGGTCGCCGCCGTCTGGCTTACGAGATCAACAAGCAGTCCGAGGGCATCTACTCGGTCATCGACCTCAAGGCCACGCCTGAGGTCGTCAAGGAGCTCGACCGCCAGCTGGGCCTGAGCGAGTCGGTTCTGCGGACCAAGGTCCTGCGCCCGGACACCCACTGAGCCACCTCTGAGGCCTTCGGGTCTCGGGTAGCTCGCGTCCGCTGTTTCACGTGAAACAGCGGTGAACGGACATCTTCCCGAGAGGTCATCACCACCATGGCAGGCGAGACCGTCATCACCCTCGTCGGCAATCTCGTCGACGACCCCGAGCTGCGCTTCACCCCGTCGGGTGCGGCGGTCGCGAAGTTCCGCATCGCGTCCACCCCCCGCACCTTCGACCGTCAGACGAACGAGTGGAAGGACGGCGAGAGCCTCTTCCTCACGTGCAACGTCTGGCGGCAGCCGGCGGAGAACGTGGCCGAGTCGCTGCAGCGCGGCATGCGCGTCATCGTGCAGGGCCGACTGCGCCAGCGGTCTTACGAGACCAAGGAAGGCGAGAAGCGGACGGTCTTCGAGGTCGAGGTCGACGAGGTCGGTCCGAGCCTGCGCTCGGCGACCGCCAAGGTCACCCGGGCCAACCGGTCCGGCGCCCCCGGTGGCGGCTTCGGCGGCCAGCAGGGTGGCGGCCAGGGCGGCGGCGGCAGCTGGGGTGGAAACTCCGGCGGCGGCGGCCAGCAGGGCGGCGGCAGCTGGGGTGGAAACTCCGGCGGCGGCCAGTCCGGCCCCTCCGACGACCCCTGGGCCTCCAGCGCCCCGTCCGGTGGAAACCAGGGCGGCGGCTGGGGTGCCCCGGCCGGCGGCGGTGGCGGCTACTCGGAAGAGCCCCCGTTCTAAGAGCTGACAGATTTCGTGCGGCCCGGCCGCCGGCGTCCCCGGACGCCCGCCGGGCCGTGAACCCCAAATGGAGCACACAATGGCGAAGCCGCCTGCTCGCAAGCCGAAGAAGAAGGTTTGCGTCTTCTGCAAGGACAAGGTCAACTACGTTGACTACAAGGACACGAACCTGCTGCGGAAGTACATCTCCGACCGCGGCAAGATCCGTGCCCGTCGGGTGACCGGCAACTGCACCCAGCACCAGCGTGACGTCGCCACGGCCGTGAAGAACAGCCGTGAGATGGCGCTGCTGCCCTACACCAGCACCGCGCGCTAAGAGAGGGTGACCAAGTAATGAAGATCATCCTCACTCACGAGGTGCCGGGTCTCGGCTCCGCCGGCGAGGTCGTCGAGGTCAAGGACGGCTACGCCCGCAACTACCTGGTCCCGCGTGGCTTCGCCATCCGCTGGACCAAGGGTGGTCAGAAGGACGTCGACGCCATCCGTCGCGCCCGGAAGATCCACGAGATCCAGACCCTCGAGGCCGCCACCGCGGTCAAGGGTCAGCTCGAGGGCGTCCAGGTCAAGCTGGCCGTCCGCTCGGGCGACGCCGGCCGTCTGTTCGGCTCGGTGACCCAGGCCGACGTCGTCGAGGCCATCAAGGCCGCCGGCGGCCCGGCCGTGGACAAGCGCGCCGTCGCGATCGCCTCGCCGATCAAGACCGTGGGCTCCCACAAGGTCTCGGTCAAGCTGCACTCGGACGTCGTGGCCAACCTCGACGTCGCCGTCGTGGCTGCCTGAGCTCCGTAGAGCACAAGGCCTGAGGGCCGGACTCCTCCGGGAGTCCGGCCCTCGGTCTTTTCCGGCCCGGTTCTCTTCGGGTCTCAGCCGCGCACCGCTCCGGTGACCAGCCACTTGCCGCCGCGGGCGCGCCAGGCCAGGAAGCCGGCCCGCAGCAGCATGAACAGGTTCATCGCCCACCAGAGCCCGGCCAGTCCGGTGCCGGTGGCCGGCACCGCCAGGGCCACCGGGACGAACACCGCCAGGGTGGCGAGCCCGGCCCAGGCCAGGTAGCGGCCGTCCCCGGCGCCCATCAGCACGCCGTCCAGCACGAAGACCGGGCCGGCCACCGGCTGGGTGAGCGCGAGCAGCAGCAGGGCGGTGTCCAGCTGGGCCCGGACGGCCGGATCGGGTGTGAAGAGCGGGACGTACAGCGGGCGGGCGACCACCACCAGCAGGCCGAGCACCAGTCCGGAGACGACGCCCCACTCGACCATCCGCCGGGTGGCGGCCCTGGCGCCGGGGACGTCCGAGGCGCCCAGGTAGCGGCCGATGATGGCCTGGCCGGCGATCGCGATCGCGTCCAGCGCGAAGGCCAGGAAGTTGAACAGCGCCATGGTGATCTGGTGGGCGGCGACCTGGTCGTCGCCGAGCCGGGCGGCGACCGCGGTGGCGGTCATCAGCACCGCGCGCAGACTGATCGTCCGGACCAGCAGCGGGCCGCCGGCCCGGGCACTGGCCCGGATGCCCGCGGTGTCCGGCCGCAGCGAGGCCCCTTCCCGGCGGGCGCCGCGGACCACCACGACCAGGTAGGCGGCGGCCATCCCGGTCTGGGCGAGCACGGTGCCCCAGGCCGAGCCGGCCACCCCGAGCCCGGCGCCGTACACCAGGCCGGCGTTCAGGCCGATGTTGGCGGCGAAGCCCGCGACGGCCACCACCAGCGGCGTGCGGGTGTCCTGGAGGCCGCGCAGCACCCCGGTGGCGGCCAGCACCATGAGCATCGCCGGGATGCCCAGCGAGCTGATCCGCAGGTACGTCACCGCGTGCGGCGCGGCGGTCGCCGAGGCGCCCAGCGCGTCGGCCGCCCAGGGCGCCAGCACCAGGGTGAGGAGGACCACCGGGACGGCCAGGCCCAGGGCGAGCCAGATGCCGTCGATGCCCTGCTGCACGGCGCCCCGGCGGTCCCCGGCGCCGATCCTGCGGGCGACCGCCGCGGTGGTGGCGTAGGCGAGGAAGACGAACACGCCGGTCGCGGTGGAGAGCGCGGCGGAGGCGACGCCCACCCCGGCCAGCTGGGGGGTGCCGAGGTGGCCGACGATCGCCGAGTCGGCCATCAGGAAGAGCGGTTCGGCGACGAGCGCGCCGAAGGCCGGGACGGCCAGGGCGAGGATCTCCCGGTCGTGCCGGCGTCGCGAGGGCTTCGGGGCCGGGGTCGGGGGCGAGGCGGTCATGGGCTCCAGGCTACTCATCCACAGGTAATGGATGTAAGGGCCTAGTGACTATTACTCGAAATCTTGAGCGGCGCGGTTCGTCCGCTCTGCGCCCACAGCCGTTCGGAGGTGTGTGAAGAATTTCTCATGCACAGGACCGGGAAGAGGTAATCCCAGGTCAACAGGTTGACGGTGGATCGATTGTTCGGTTATCCACAGGGACGTCCACAGGGGTGTCCACAGCTTTGCGGCAGTTCTCCACAGGACGGGGCCGGTCATCCACACCCCCTGTGGATAACCGCCTTGGCGCAACGGCGTCCGGCGCCTTAGCGTGGGCCCTCCGCCCGACACTCCCGCCGCCCCGGCGTCCGTTTTGTCGGGACCGTGGCGTACAAAGAGGAGCGGCTCCGCTCCACCCAGCCACCGGCAAGCCCGCTCCACCTTCGCACCACTCGCTGATCGGGGAACACGCGTGACCGGCCCCCAGTACGACGACCACGACGCCCCGCCGCCGGAGGAGGACTGGCAGCCCGCCGAGGACCCCTTCCCGGCCGGCGCCTTCGACGACGCCCCCTTCCCGGACGGCCCGGGGGACCGGCTGCCGGTCTCGCGCGGCCGTGGCCAGGGCGGTCAGGGCGGTGGCCGTGACGGCCAGAAGGGCGGCTTCCAGAAGGGCGGCAAGGGCGACCGGAAGGACGGCGGCTGGCAGCGCCGGGACGAGGGCGGCGGCGACGGGGGCGGGGGCGTGGACGGCTTCGAGCGCGTCCCGCCGCAGGACCTGGACGCCGAGAAGTCCGTCCTCGGCGGCATGCTGCTCTCCAAGGACGCCATCGCCGACGTCGTCGAGGTGCTCAAGCCGGTCGACTACTACCGGCCCGCGCACGAGATGGTCCACGGCGCGATCCTCGACCTCTACGCCCGCGGCGAGCCGGCCGACCCGATCACCGTGGCCGGCGAGCTGACCAAGCGCGGCGAGCTCCAGCGCGTCGGCGGCGCCTCCTACCTGCACACCCTGGTCAACTCCGTCCCGACCGCGGCCAACGCCGAGTACTACGCCCAGATCGTGCACGAGCGCGCGGTGCTGCGCCGGCTGGTCGAGGCGGGCACCCGGATCGCCGGCATGGGCTACGCGGCCGAGGGCGACGTGGACGAGATCGTCAACGCCGCCCAGGCGGAGATCTACGCCGTCACCGAGCAGCGCACCAACGAGGACTACGCCCCGCTCTCCGACATCATGGAGGGCGCCCTCGACGAGATCGAGGCGATCGGCTCCCGCAACGGCGAGATGTCCGGCGTCCCCACCGGCTTCGCCGACTTCGACCAGCTCACCAACGGCCTCCACCCCGGCCAGATGATCGTCATCGCGGCCCGTCCCGCGATGGGCAAGTCCACCCTGGCGCTGGACTTCGCCCGGGCCTGCTCGATCCACCACAAGCTGCCGAGCGTGATCTTCTCGCTCGAAATGGGCCGCAACGAGATCGCCATGCGCCTGCTCTCCGCCGAGGCCCGGGTGGCGCTGCACCACATGCGCTCCGGGAACATGACGGACGACGACTGGACGCGGGTGGCCCGCCGGATGCCCGACGTCAGCGAGGCGCCGCTGTTCATCGACGACTCGCCGAACCTGTCGATGATGGAGATCCGCGCCAAGTGCCGCCGGCTGAAGCAGCGCAACGACATCAAGCTGGTCGTCATCGACTACCTCCAGCTGATGCAGTCCGGCGGCTCCCGGCGGGCCGAGAACCGTCAGCAGGAGGTCTCGGACATGTCCCGTAACCTCAAGCTGCTGGCCAAGGAGCTGGAAGTCCCGGTCATCGCGCTGTCCCAGCTGAACCGTGGTCCCGAGCAGCGCACCGACAAGCGGCCGATGGTCTCGGACCTCCGCGAGTCCGGCTCGATCGAGCAGGACGCCGACATGGTCATCCTGCTGCACCGCGAGGACGCCTACGAGAAGGAGTCCCCGCGCGCGGGCGAGGCCGACCTGATCGTCGCCAAGCACCGTAACGGTCCGACCGCGACGATCACGGTGGCCTTCCAGGGCCACTACTCGCGCTTCGTCGACATGACCCGGGACTGAGCCAAGGGCCCCGTCCGGAGCGGTCAGACGGTGACGGTGGCGCGGAAGAGCGTGCCGCCGGTGCCGGAGAGGCGGGTCGGGGCGCCGGTGGCGGGGAGGAAGGCGGCCTGGCCGCGGGCCAGGTCCAGGACGGTGCCGTCGGCGGCGGTCAGCCGGGTGGCGCCCTCGGTGCAGAGCAGGATCTGCGGGGTGCGGCCGTCGATCTCGCGCTCGGCGCCGTCCAGGACGAAGCGGGAGAGCCGGAACTCGTCGATCGGGACGGGGTAGAGCTCCTCGCCCGGGGTGCCCTCGACCGGGGCCGGCTCCAGCGGCTCGGGGGCGCCGGCCTCGAAGACCACGACCTTCAGCAGCTCCGGCACGTCGATGTGCTTGGGGGTGAGGCCGGCCCGCAGCACGTTGTCGGAGTTGGCCTGGAGCTCGACGCAGACGCCGGACAGGTAGCCGTGCGGCACCCCGGCGCCCAGGTAGAGCGCCTGGCCGGCCCGCAGCCGGACGTGGTTGAGCAGCATGCCGGCGACCACGCCGCGGTCGTCCGGGAAGTCCTCGGCGATCCGGGCGTACGGGGCGTACTCCCCGTCCGGGTCGGTCGCCGCCAGCACCTCGACGGTCCGCCGGACGGTCTCCGGGTCCAGCGCGAGGGCGGCGGTCAGGGCGCCGCGCAGGGCCTCGGAGGTGTCCTCGGCGGCCAGCCGCCCGATCACCGGGGCGAGCCCGGGCACCCCGAGCCCGGTCAGCAGCCGGGCCGCGTCGGCGGGCCGCCGGAAGCCGCACAGGCCGTCGAAGTCGCCCAGCGCGCAGACCATTTCGGGCTTGTGGTTGGCGTCCCGGTAGTTGCGCTCGGGGGCGTCCAGGGGGATCCCGAGGGCGTTCTCGGCGGCGAAGCCGGCCCGGGCCTGGTCGAGCGTGGGGTGGGCCTGGATGGACAGCGGGATGCCCGCGGCCAGGACCTTGAAGAGGAACGGCAGGGTCGGGCCGAACCTGGCCACGCTCGCGGCGCCCAGCTCGCCCTCGGGGTCGGCCGCGATCAGCTCGTCCAGCCGGCGCGGGCCCTCGCCGCGGTCGGCGCGGGACGGGGCGCCGGGGTGGGCGCCCATCCACAGCTCGGCCTGCGGTTCACCGGTCGGCCGCTGCCCGAGCAGCTCGGGCAGGGCGGTGAGCGACCCCCAGGCGTACGGGCGGACGGTGTTGACGAGCCTGTCCATGCGCGCGGTCCTACTCCTTCGCAGTCTGGGCGGCCCCGGATGTCCCGAGTCCGGATCGCCGGGGCGGGCCCGGCGGTGCGGGCGGTCCGGGCACGGGCAAGGGAAACGACCCTAGCCGAACGGTGTCACCCACGGGGAAACGGTGGCCACCGGGTGGGAGTGCCACGGCCGGACCTGCGGTTCCCGGCGCGGTAGTAGGATGCCAGGACGCAGTAGCCTCCGCCCTGCGCGCAGTTCGCCACCGAGGTCCTCCCGGCGGGCTGCCGGCGGAGCCGCGTTCCAGAGTGCGGGCGCCGGTGTTCCGAGACCCCCCGTCATCGGCCGAGAGGTTTGTACGTGACCGTGAACCAGCAGAGTTTTGCTGATCTCGGCAAGGTCCTGGTGATCATCCCGACCTACAACGAGGCGGAGAACGTCGAGCGGATCGTCGGCCGGGTCCGTGCCGCCGTTCCCGAGGCGCACGTCCTGGTCGCCGACGACAACAGCCCCGACGGCACCGGCGAGCTGGCCGACAAGCTGGCCGTCGAGGACGAGCACGTCCACGTCATGCACCGCAAGGGCAAGGAGGGCCTCGGGGCCGCCTACCTCGCGGGCTTCCGCTGGGGCATCGACAACGGCTACGACGTCCTGGTCGAGATGGACGCGGACGGCTCGCACCAGCCCGAGGAGCTGGACCGGCTGCTGGGCGCGCTGCGCGGCGCCGACCTGGTGCTGGGCTCGCGCTGGGTGCCGGGCGGCCGGGTGGTGAACTGGCCGAAGTCCCGGCTGCTGCTCTCGCGCGGCGGCTCGACCTACTCGCGGCTGATGCTGGGCGTGCCGATCCGGGACGTCACCGGCGGCTACCGGGCGTTCCGCAAGGAGACCCTGCTGGGCCTGGGCATGGACGAGGTCGCCTCGGCCGGGTACTGCTTCCAGGTCGACCTGGCCTGGCGCACGGTGAAGGCCGGGTTCAAGGTCGCCGAGGTGCCGATCACCTTCGTCGAGCGCGAGCTGGGGGCGTCCAAGATGAGCCGCAGCATCGTGGTCGAGGCGCTGTGGCGGGTGACCACCTGGGGTGTCACCGACCGGCTGGCCAAGCTGCGCGGGGCCACCGCGAAGCGCTGACCGACCGAACCGTTCCTGGCCGAAGGGCCCGTCCACCGAACCGGTGGACGGGCCCTTCCGCATGTCCGGGGGAGGTGCGCCGGGCGCCCGGGGGGCTCAGCAGCCGCTCCTGAGCACGCCCTCCGGCAGGTAGCGGTCGGCCCAGACGGCCAGTTCGGTGAGCGCGGGCTTGAGCGCGAAGCCGGCCTCGGTGAGCCGGTAGCTGACCCGCAGCGGCGGGCCGGCGTCGACCTCGCGGACGACCAGCCCGGCCTCGGCCAGCTCGGTCAGCCGGTCGGAGAGCATCCGCTCGCTGATGCCCGGGACGGCGCGGCGCAGCTCGGAGAAGTACGCGGGGCCGCCGTTGGTGAGGACGCCCAGCAGCATGCCGGTCCAGCGCTTGCCGAGCAGGGTGAACACCCGGGTGAGGGCCAGGTCGACGTTGCGGCACGGGCCGGGGCCCTCGGCGCCGCACGCGTCGGTGGAGATCGGGACTCCGTCGGTCACTGCCTCGTGCTCGGCCATGGGTCCAGCCTACTCGAACCCCTACTAGTGACTATAGAAAAGTAAGCTGCTACCGTAATTGCAGTCGCAGCGAAATCAGCAGCTACTTATTATCTGGAGGCACTGCCATGCCCACGCTCCTGCACCTCGACTCCTCCGCGATCGCCGACGGCTCCGTCTCCCGCGAGGTCACCGCCGCCTTCCGCGCCGCCTGGCAGGCCGAGCACCCCGAGGGCACGGTGATCTACCGGGACCTCGCCGCCGACCCCCTCCCGCACCTCGACGTGCACGGCATCAGCGCCGGATTCGCCCCCGCCGAGGCCCACAGCGCCGAGCAGGCCGCCGCCTTCGCGCTGCGCGAGCAGGTGATGGCCGAGCTGGAGCAGGCCGACGCCGTGCTGATCGGCAGCCCGATGTACAACTTCACGATCCCGTCGACCCTCAAGACCTGGCTGGACCACGTGATCCTGGTCGGCCGCACCGCCGGCGAGACGCCCTCCGCCAAGGGCACCCCGGTCACCGTGGTCGCCTCCCGCGGCGGCTCGTACGCGCCCGGCGCCCCGCGCGAGCCGTTCGAGTTCGTCACCACCTACCTGGAGAAGGTGCTGACCGGCATGCTCGGGCTGGAGGTCGACTTCATCGTCCCGGAGTTCACCCTGGCGGCCGCCGTCCCGGCGATGGCCGACTTCGTCCCGAAGGCCGTCGAGTCCAAGGCCCAGGCCCTGGAGCAGGCCGCCCGCCGGGCCAAGGAAGCGGCCGCCCGAGCCGCGGTGTGACGTGCACCGGAGGCGCGCCCCACCGGGCGCGCCTTCCGCGCAATCGGCCGTCGGTGCTCCCATGCTGTAGGGCGCAGGGAATCCGACCGCCGACCAGAGGGAGCAGCCCGTGACGACGTCCCCGTCCGAGGAGAGCGCCGGCGCGGAGCGTGCCCAGGCCCGGCCGGCCGCGGGCGCGGTGCCGCCCGAGCCCGGGCAGCCGGCCCGGCCGCTGGAGGTCGCCGTCTTCACCGGCCCCGAGTCGGCCTTCTTCGCCACCTCGACACTGATCCTCGGCGAGCGGACCGCGATCCTGGTGGACGCCCAGCTGACCCGCAGCGCCGGGCGCGAGCTGGCCGAGTGGGTCGCCGGCAAGGGCAGACGCCTGCTCGCCGTCGTCGTCACCCACCAGCACCCGGACCACTACTTCGGCGCCGAGGAGGTGCTGCGGCTCTTCCCCGACGCGCAGCTGCTGGCCGCCCCGGCCGTGGTCGAGGGCATCCGGCGCACCGTCGCCGCCAAGGTCGCGCAGTGGAAGCCGGTGTACGGCGACGACATCCCGGACCACCCGCTGATCCCCGCCCCGCTGCTGCCGCAGCCGCTGATGCTGGACCGCCAGGTGATCCCCGTGCTGCTGCTCGGCCAGGCCGACTGCGGGGACTCCACGGTCGTCCACGTGCCGAGCATCCGTACCGTGATCGCCGGGGACTTCGTCCACAACGGCACCCACGTCTGGACCGCCGACACCACCCCGGCCCAGCGCACCACGTGGGGGCACAACCTCGGCCGGATCGCCGACCTCGGCGCGGACCGGGTGATCGCCGGCCACCGGGCCCCGGACCAGGGCGACGACGCCGCCCGGGTGCTGGCCTTCACCGGCGAGTACCTCCAGGACTTCGACCGGCTGCTGGCCGAGCACCCGGACGACCCGGAGGCGCTGGTCACGGCGATGAACGAGCGGTACGGGGAGCTGACCCTGCCGTCCTTCCTGCAACTGGGCGCGGCGGCCAACACCGCCCGCGCGGCCGGGGCCGAGGCAGCGGGGGAGGACCGGGAGTCCGAGGAGGACGGCGGACCCGAGCAGGCGTAGGGCGGATACTGGCCGCATGACGCCGTACGACGTGATCGTCCCGGCGGGCGGGGCCGCCCGGCGCCTCGGCGGGGCCGACAAGCCCGGGCTGACGGTCGGCGGGACCACCCTGCTCGACCGGGTGCTCGCCGCCTGCGCGGGCGCCCGCACCACCGTCGTGGTCGGCCCGGTCCGGCCGACCGC
>NZ_LFVW01001450.1:0-526 GCF_001182915.1 Kitasatospora sp. MY 5-36 | reverse complement strand
CGGCGTTGAGTCCGCCCAGGCCTCGGACGAGTCGATGGGCGCCTCCGAGGCGGGCCCGGCGCCGCGTGCCAGCGTTCCCCTGGTGCCGTCGCAGAGTTCGACGGACGTCGCGATGACGGGCGTCGAGGAGACGGACGTCGAGGGCGAGGAGGAGGGCGAGCTCCCGGCCGCGAACTCCCGTACGGACAAGGGCAAGGGCAGGGCCGTCGAGGACGTCGAGGACGTCGAGGAGGAGAACTTCGAGTTCGCGGAGGACTCGGACGGCCTGGAGGACCTGGACGACCTGGAGCAGCTTGATCTGGAGGAGGCGATCGCGCGTTCGCGGCAGCCCCAGTACCCCGGGAACCAGGGCGAGGGGTCGGGGTCGACCCAGGCGCAGGTGTCGACCGTCGTCCAGCCGGAGGCGCCTTTCACGGCCCAGGAGTTGATCGACGAGCTGATCGGCCTGATGCCCGGGGTTCCGCAGGCGTCGGTGGCGCCGGTGGGTCTGCTGGGTCCGGACGTGTTCGGTGACCGGGTCGTCCCG
>NZ_LFVW01001449.1:0-528 GCF_001182915.1 Kitasatospora sp. MY 5-36 | reverse complement strand
GGCCGAGCTGCGGCTCCCGGCGGCCCCGGCCACGGCCGACTGGGCGGTACTCGGCGAGCCGGCCTTCGGCCTGCCGGGCCGGCCGGACCTGGCCGCCTTCGACGCGGCCGCCCCGCACACCGTCCTGGTGCCCTGGACGGCCGAGGTGGGGGGCCCGCTCGCCGAGCGGGTGCACGCCGCCACCGGCCGGGCGCTGACCCTCCTCCAGGAGTGGCTCGCCGACCAGCGGTTCGCCGACTCCCGGCTGGTGTTCGTCACCCGGCACGCGGCCGGGGCCGACCTCCGGGACCTCGCGCACGCCCCGCTCTGGGGCCTGGTCCGCTCGGCCCAGGCCGAGCACCCCGGCCGGTTCGTCCTGGTCGACCTGGACGGGGACGAGGCCTCCGCCGCCGTCCTGCCCGCCGCGCTGGCCACCGACGAGCCCCAGCTGGTCGTCCGCCGGGGCACGGTCTCCGCGCCCCGGCTGGCCCGGGCCACCACCGCCGCCGACGCCGACACGACCGACGACGCCACCGCCCCGGCCCTGCG
>NZ_LFVW01001448.1:0-528 GCF_001182915.1 Kitasatospora sp. MY 5-36 | reverse complement strand
CTCGCCGCCGCCCGGCCCGACCACCCAGGCCTGCACCCGCCCGGCCCCGGCCGGACCGCCCTCGGTGACCAGCACCTCCGGGAAGCGCCGCACCACCTCCTCGGCCGCCGTTCCCACGTACCGGACGGCTCCCGCGCCCCCGTGCAGCGCCCCGGCCACCGCGAGCAGCGCCGCCCCCGGGTAGGTCGCCGAGCCGGCCGCCACCCCGACCACGCCGCGCCGGTACTTGTCGCTCTCCGCGCCCGGCACCGGCAGCAGCGCCGCCACGTCCGCGTGCTGGAGCGCCGTCACCTCCGCGGCGGGCGGCTCCAGCCCGATGCCGACCAGCTGCACGGCGCCCGCGTACGAGGCCCCCGGGTCGATCAGCAGACCGGGCTTGTACGTGCCGAAGCAGACCGTGACGTCCGCGCGCAGCGCCACGCCCGGCACCTCGCCGGTGTCGGCGTCCACCCCGCTCGGCAGGTCCACCGCGACCACCGCCCCGCGTCGCGCCGCCCGCGCGTACGGCTCCGCCGCGGGGCGCAGCCC
>NZ_LFVW01001447.1:0-530 GCF_001182915.1 Kitasatospora sp. MY 5-36 | reverse complement strand
CCTGGCCCTGCTGTTCCGCCGCCCCGAGGCGGCCCGGCTGCGGGCCGAGGCCGAGGAGCTGCGCGCCCAGGCCGCCGCCGAGGCCGACCGGGTGCGCGGCGAGGCCCGCCGCCAGGCCGTGGTCCAGATCGAGGAGTCGGCGAAGAACGCCGAGGAGCTGCTCACCAAGGCCAAGGCCGACGCGGACGAGCTGCGCGCGGGTGCCGCCGGGGAGATCGAGCGGCTGCGCGAGCAGGCCCAGGAGCAGGCCGCCGAGACCCAGGGCCGGGCCGAGCAGACCCTGACCCGGGCCCGGGCCGAGGCCGGGAAGATCACCGAGGCCGCCGAGCAGCAGGGCCAGGACGCGCTCGCCGCCGCCAAGGCCGCGGCCGCCGAGAACCGGTCCGCCGCCGAGCGCGAGACCGCCGAACTCCGGCGCGACGCAACCGAGTTCGACCAGCGGGTGCGCGCCGAGGCGACCGCCGCGGCGGAGGCCCTGACCACCGAGGCACAGGCCGAGGCGAAGGCCGTCCGGGACGCCGCGGTGGCCG
>NZ_LFVW01001446.1:0-533 GCF_001182915.1 Kitasatospora sp. MY 5-36 | reverse complement strand
CGAGGCCGAGTACCAGCCCGGCGGCCGGCAGGAAGGCGGCCATCGCCGCGGTCGAGGCCAGCGCGACCAGGCCGGCCACCGCGGCCGGCAGCCGCCAGCGCAGGTAGTGGTCCTGGACGGCGTCCACGTCGGCGACCAGCCGGGAGAGCAGGTCGCCGCGCCGGAAGGCGGGCAGTCCGGCCGGGGCGAGCGCGCTCAGCCGCCGGTAGACGGCGGCCCGCAGGGTGCCGAGGGTGCGCAGCACCGCGTCGTGCGAGACCAGCCGCTCGGCGTAGCGGAAGACGCTGCGGCCGATGCCGAAGGCCCGTACCGAGGTGACGGCCATCATCAGGTAGAGCACCGGCGGCATCTCGGAGGCCCGGGAGATCAGGTAGCCGGAGGTGGCCATCAGCGCGACGGCGCAGCCGAGGGCAAGCGCGCCGAGCAGGATCGAGAGCGCCAGCCGGGGGGTGCCGCCGCCCTCGGGCCGGGGCTCCTCGGCGACGGCGGGGGCGGGCGTGGGGCGGCCGCTGTGGGCGAGCGGCGCCACCGGG
>NZ_LFVW01001445.1:0-533 GCF_001182915.1 Kitasatospora sp. MY 5-36 | reverse complement strand
CGGCCTCCGCCACCGTGCACCGCGCCGCCGCGGACCCCGGCGACGGGCCCGCGCCGCCGCCCGGCTCCCGGCTCGGGCGGCTCACCGCCGCCTTCGGGCTGCTCCCGGTGGACCTCGACCTGCTGCTGGTGGCGCTCGCCCCCGACCTCGACTCCCGCTTCGAGCAGCTCTACGGCTACCTCAACGACGATCTGACCCGCCGCCGGGCGACCATCGGCCTGGCCCTCGACCTGTGCGGACTGCCCGGCGCCGGCGCCGGCCGCTTCCGGTTCTCCGCCCGGTCCCCGCTGGTCGCCGGCGGCCTACTGGAGATCACCGAACCGGACCGCCCGTTGCTCTCCCGCACCCTGCGCGTCCCGGACCGGGTGACGGCCCACCTGCTCGGCGACGACGAGCCGGACGGCGCGCTCGCCGGACTCGCCCACCGCGCCGGTCCCGGGCCCCGCCTCCAACGGCCGGACGAGCGGCTGCGCGCGCTGGCCGCCGACGGCGGACTGGTGCACCTGCTGGACCGGGGCGGGCACGCCGGCCCG
>NZ_LFVW01001444.1:0-538 GCF_001182915.1 Kitasatospora sp. MY 5-36 | reverse complement strand
GTACGGCGGTGGGCCGTCCGGTCCCCCGCACGGCACGATCGTCGGGTGTGCCGGGACGATCCGTCAACGGAGCGCCGGACCGGTCCGTCGGCGCACCGGGGCGGCCCGGGGAGCCGACCGTACGGTCCGCCGGGGCCGTGGCCCCTCGCCCCCGGGTGAAGCCGCGCTGGAAGGAGGCGAAGGTGGCCCTCGCCTCCTCGGGGGAGCGTTCCCGGACCTCCCGGGCCTCCCCGCCGTCCTGGGTGCCTCCGGCCGATCCGTCGCCGGCCGACGCGCCTCCGGCCCCGCCGTCGGCTCCGGTACCGGCTCCGTTGCGGAACCGTTCCTTCAGCTGTTCCGTGAGCTGCTCCCTGAGCTGCGGCGCCAGGTTCGCCTGCCGGACCCGCCGGGGCAGGCCGCCCGCCGTCCGGGGAGCGGCACCCGCGGGCGGAACCGCGGCCGAATCGGTCCGCCCGACGGAGCCGCCGACTCCACTGGCCCCGGTAGCTCCGACGCCCCCGGCAGCTCCGAAGCCAACGGCCGCGCAGCACCGAGCAGT
>NZ_LFVW01001443.1:0-542 GCF_001182915.1 Kitasatospora sp. MY 5-36 | reverse complement strand
CGCGCTCGGCGGGCGGGGCGAGCAGGATCCGGGTCAGGGCGGCGGCCACTTCGGCGGGCGCGCGGCCGTTGACGACCGCGCCGGTGACGCCGTCCAGGACGGTGTCCGGGGCGCCGCCGGAGCGGCCGACCACCACCGGGAGGCCGGCCGCGGCCGCCTCCAGGAAGACGATGCCGAGGCCCTCGGCCTCCAGGCCCAGCCGGCGGGTGCGGCACGGCATCGCGAAGACGTCCGCCTCCGCGTAGTGGACGGCCGTCGCGGCGTGGTCGAGGCCGCCGGTGAACACCACGCTGCCCGGCTCGGCGAGGCGGAGGGCGAGGCCCCGCAGCCGGTCCTCGTCCGGGCCCCGGCCGACCAGTACCAGGGTGGTCCCGGGCACGGCCCGGCGGATCGCGGGCAGCGCGCGGATCAGCACGTCCTGGCCCTTGCGCGGGACCAGCCGCGCCACGCAGAGGACCACCGGGGCGGCGGACGCCTCCCCGACGGAGTCCTCGGCGGCCGGTCGGAAGACCGCCGGGTCGACCCCCGGCACCAGGCGCGCC
>NZ_LFVW01001442.1:0-544 GCF_001182915.1 Kitasatospora sp. MY 5-36 | reverse complement strand
CCGGCCCCGCCGCGCGCCGCCCGTCCGGGCCCGCCGCAACTGGTCCCCAAGCCCGGGCCGGCACCGCGCCGCCCGGCCCCCGCCGAACCGCGGGTGGAGGTCCAGCGGATCGCCGCCACTCCGGCACAGGCGGTGGAGCGCGCCGACGACGCGGTCGACCTGCTGCTGGAGTCCGGCCGCAACCCGGGCGACATCCTGGTGCTGACGGTCGACGAAGCGCACCCCTGGCAGCAGCACGAGCTGTCCTTCGGTGAGGAGCGCTACTGGGCGCAGCTCGCCGAGGGCGGCGACGTGTTCTACGCGGACGCCGCGCTGACCCGTCCGGTCCGTCGCGAGGTGGTCGTCCTGGTGGTCAACGGCGGACCGTCCGCCCGGGCCGCCGAGGCGTACGCCAGGGCGCTCGACCACGCGACCGCGCTGCTGGTGGTCTGCGGCGACGCCGGCCCGGCCGCGAAGGGCGCGGCCGGAACCACGCCGGGCCGCCCGGGCAAGGCCTGACCACAGCCGTCCACTTCGGGCCCGGCGCCGCCGTACGGTGCCGGGC
>NZ_LFVW01001441.1:0-545 GCF_001182915.1 Kitasatospora sp. MY 5-36 | reverse complement strand
GCCCGGCCTCGGCGCGGCCCGGCCGGACCGGCTGCACCACCACTGGTCCGCCTACACCGGGCTGGCCGACCGGCTCGACGCGCACGGGCGCGCCGGGCGGGCCGACTTCCGGGCCGGGCGCCAGGTCTGGGCGCTGGAGCGCACCGGGGACGGCTTCGCGGTGCACGTCACCCGCGGACCGGAGGGCACCGACCGGGCCACCGTCCTGACCCGGTCGGTGCTGCTCGCCACCGGCGCGTACGAGCGGCAGCTGCCGTTCCCCGGCTGGACCCTGCCCGGGGTGGTCACGGCGGGCGGCGCCCAGGCCATGCTCAAGGCCGGCCTGGTGCTGCCCGGGAAGCGGATCGTGGTGGCCGGCAGCGGCCCGCTGCTGCTCGCGGCGGCCTCCTCGCTGGTCACCGCCGGGGCCGAGGTGCCCGCCGTGGTCGAGGCCACCGCCTACCTCGGGTACGCGCGGCGCCCCGGCGTGCTGGCGGCCGTCCCCGGCAAGCTGGTCGAGGGCGCCGGGCACGGCGGTGCGCTGCTGCGGCACGGCGCCCTCGACC
>NZ_LFVW01000142.1:0-21835 GCF_001182915.1 Kitasatospora sp. MY 5-36 | reverse complement strand
CGCCCTGCGCACCGCCGGCCTGCCGACCCGCCCGCCCGCGGCCCCGCGCTCCCGCTGGGGGCGCCGGTAGCGGCAGCACCGGCAGGCGGCCCGAGGGCGGGGCCGAGGACAGGGCCGAGGACAGGACTGCGGGCAAGCGCAGGAGGCGCGCCAAGGGACCCGCGAAGCCCCCGAACAGCAAGGAGCCCCCGCCCGCCCCATCAGGGCGGACGAGGGCTCCCCGAGCGAAGCTCGGCCACCCGCTGCTAGCAGCCGATCAGCCGCGCGCCCAGGTACGCCTTGACCTGGTCCAGCGACACGCGCTCCTGCGACATGGTGTCGCGGTCGCGGACGGTCACCGCGTTGTCCTCGAGGGTGTCGAAGTCGACCGTGACGCAGAACGGCGTGCCGATCTCGTCCTGGCGGCGGTAGCGCTTGCCGATGGCGCCGGCGTCGTCGAACTCGACGTTCCACGCGGTGCGCAGGTCGGCGGCGAGGCCGCGGGCCTTCGGGGACAGGTCGGCGTTGCGCGACAGCGGCAGGACGGCGACCTTGACCGGGGCCAGGCGCGGGTCGAGCCGCATGCCGACGCGCTTCTCCATGACGCCCTTGGCGTTCGGCGCCTCGTCCTCGAAGTAGGCGTCGATCAGGAAGGCCAGCATGGCGCGGTTGAGGCCCGCCGCCGGCTCGATGACGTACGGGAAGTACCGCTCGCCGGACTCCTGGTCGAAGTACTTCAGGTCCTGGCCGGAGGCCTCGCTGTGCACCCGGAGGTCGTAGTCGGTGCGGTTGGCGACGCCCTCCAGCTCGGAGAACTCGCTACCGCCGAAGTTGAAGCGGTACTCGATGTCCACCGTGCGCTTGGCGTAGTGGGAGAGCTTCTCCTTCGGGTGCTCGAAGAAGCGCATGTTCTCGGTGCGCAGGCCGAGGCCGACGTACCAGTCCCAGCGCTGCTGGAGCCAGTACTCGTGCCACTGCTCGTCCTCGCCCGGCTTGACGAAGAACTCCATCTCCATCTGCTCGAACTCGCGGGTCCGGAAGATGAAGTTGCCGGGGGTGATCTCGTTGCGGAAGCTCTTGCCGGTCTGGGCGATGCCGAACGGCGGCTTCTTGCGCGAAGTGGTCTGGACGGCCTTGAAGTTGGTGAAGATGCCCTGGGCGGTCTCGGGGCGCAGGAACGCCAGGCCGCTCGCCTCCTCGGTGACGCCGAGGTGGGTCTTCAGCATGCCCGAGAAGTCCTTGGGCTCGGTGAACTGGCCCTTGGTGCCGCAGTCGGGGCAGTTGACGTCCTTGAGGCCGTTCGGCGGCGGGAAGCCGTGCTTGGCCTCGTACTTCTCCTCCAGGTGGTCGGCCCGGTGGCGCTTGTGGCAGGAGAGGCACTCGGTCAGCGGGTCGTTGAAGGTGGCGACGTGGCCGGAGGCCTCCCAGACCTCGCGGGCGAGGATCACCGACGAGTCGAGTCCGACGACGTCCTCGCGGGCCTGCACCATCGCGCGCCACCACTGGCGCTTGATGTTCTCCTTGAGCTCGACGCCCAGCGGCCCGTAGTCCCAGGCGGCACGCGTGCCGCCGTAGATCTCGCTGCAGGGGTAGACGAAGCCACGGCGCTTGCTCAGGCTGACGATCGTGTCGATCTTGTCGGCGGCCACAGTGCTCTCTTCAGTACGTACGGCACGGTCAGGGCACGGCTGGTTGCGCGTACCCGAATACCTCAGGTTACCGGCCATACGGGTACGTGATTCAAATCGGTATCGTCCGGCCGCTCCCACCCTCCGTCACCTCTCGTTCACCCGTCCGAGTGATTTGACAATCATTTCCATGTGAGATGAGAATGATTGTCATGATGATCGGACTGCCTCGACTCGGACTCTCCCGCCGCACCCGCCGCTCCATAGCCCTCGGCACCACCGCGCTCGCCGCCTCCCTCGCCCTCACCGCCTGCGGAGGCAGCAGCAGCGCCGACAGCGGCGGCGGCCGGCTGAAGGTCGTCGCGTCCTTCTACCCGATGGAGTTCCTGGCCCAGCAGATCGGCAAGGAGCACGTCGCGGTCACCGACCTGACCGCCGCCGGCGTCGAGCCGCACGACCTGGAGCTCACCGCCAAGCAGGTCGGCACGGTCCAGAAGGCCGACGCGATCATCTACCTCAAGGGCCTCCAGCCCACCGTCGACCAGGCCGTCGCGCAGTCGTCCAGCAAGCACAAGATCGACGCCACCGCCGCCAGCCCGCTGGTCGACCACCACCTCGACGAGGGCACCGAGGCCGGGGGCGCGGCCGACGGGGCCCACGGGGCCGACGGCCACAAGCACGAGGACACGGCCGGCGACCCGCACATCTGGCTCGACCCGACCCGCTACGCGGCGATCGCCAAGAGCGTCGGCGACGAGTTCGCCAAGGCCGACCCGGCGCACGCCGAGGACTACCGGAAGAACACCGACGAGCTGGTCGGCAAGCTCACCGCGCTCGACCAGGAGTTCCGGGACGGGCTGAAGGACGCCGGGACCCGGACCTTCGTCACCAGCCACGCCGCCTTCGGCTACCTCGCCGACCACTACGGCCTCACCCAGGTCGCCATCAACGGCGTCGACCCGGAGTCCGAGCCCACCCCGGCCCGCCTCGCCGCCGTGCAGAAGGCCGCCAGGGACAACGGCGTCACCACCGTCTTCTTCGAGACCCTGGTCAGCCCCAAGCTCGCCGACACCGTCGCCAAGGACCTCGGCCTCAAGACCGCCGTCCTGGACCCGCTGGAGGGCGTCAAGGACCCCGCCAAGGACGACTACCTGACCGTCATGAAGCAGAACCTGGCCAACCTCCAGGCCGCCCTCGGCGCCCCGGCCGGAACCGCCGGCACCGCCGGAACCGCCGGAACCGCCCCGACCGCGCCCGCCACGGCCGACGCCACCACCCCCGCCCCCGCGAACTGACGGGACCGAGCACCATGACCGACCCGATACCCCCGGCCGTCCGCCTCCGTGACGCCGTCGCCTCGCGCGGCGGCCGGCCGGTGCTGCGCGGCGTCGACCTCACCGTCCGCCCCGGCGAGGTCGTCGCCCTGCTGGGCGCCAACGGCTCCGGCAAGTCGACCACCGTCAAGGCCGTGATCGGCTCCGTCCCGCTGGAGCGGGGCACCCTGGAGCTGTTCGGCACCCCGTACGGCTCCTTCCGCGCCTGGCACCGGATCGGGTACGTCCCGCAGCGCACCACCGCCGCCTCCGGCGTCCCCGCCACCGTCCGCGAGGTGGTCTCCACCGGACGGCTGCCGCAGCACCGGCTGCTGCCCTTCCGCCGCCGGGACCGCGAGGCGGTGGACCGCGCGCTGGCCGCCGTCGGCATGCTGGAGCGCGCCGGGGACGGCGTGGCCGACCTGTCCGGCGGCCAGCAGCAGCGGGTGCTGATCGCCCGCGCCCTGGTCGGCACCCCCGACCTGCTGATCATGGACGAGCCGATGGCCGGCGTGGACGCCGCCAGCCAGCAGGTGCTCGCGGACACCCTGCGCGCCGAGGTCGGCCGCGGCGCCTCCGTCCTCCTCGTGCTGCACGAACTCGGGCCGCTGGAGCCGCTGATCGACCGCGCCGTGGTGCTGCGGGACGGCTGCGTCGCCCACGACGGCCCGCCCGTGCCCAACACCGGGCTGCACGCGCTGCCCGGCCACGACCACGTCCACCCGCACGCCGACCTGACCCCGCCGAGGCTGCTGGCATGACCGAGATGCTCTCCTACGACTTCATGCAGCGGGCCCTGCTCGCCGCCGTCCTGGTCGGGATCACCGCCCCGGCCGTCGGCATCTACCTGGTGCAGCGCCGCCAGGCGCTGATGGGCGACGGCATGGGCCACGTCGCGATGACCGGCGTCGGCCTCGGCTTCATCTTCCAGACCAGCCCGGTCTGGATGGCCGTGCTGGTCTGCGTGCTCGGCGCCGTCACCATGGAGCTGGTCCGCTCGCGCGGCAACCAGCGCGGCGACATCGCCCTCGCGATGCTCTTCTACGGCGGCATGGCCTGCGGCAAGCTGCTGGTCTCGATGTCCGCCCAGGCCGGGGCCGGCTCGCTGGAGAGCTACCTGTGGGGCTCGATCCTCACCGTCGCCCCCGCCGACCTGGCCACCATCGCGGTGCTCGGCGCGGTGGTCGTCGCGGTCACCGTGGGCCTGCGCCGCCAGCTCTTCGCGATCTGCCAGGACGAGGACTTCGCCCGGGTCACCGGTGTGCCGGTGCGCACCCTCAACCTGCTGCTCGCGGTGATGGCCGCGGTCACCGTCACGGTCGCCATGCGGGTGGTCGGGCTGCTGCTGGTCAGCGCGCTGATGGTGGTCCCGGTGGTCGCCGCCCAGCAGCTCACCCGGTCCTTCGCCGCCACCCAGGCCGCCTCGATCGCGCTCGGCGTGGTCGTCTCGCTGGCCGGCGTCACCGGCTCCTACCACCTGGACGTGCCCTCCGGCCCGGCCATCGTGCTGCTCGCCATCGCGGTCTTCGCGGTGTTCAGCCTGCTCGCCGCGCCGCTCGCCCGGCGGCGCCACCGCGGCACCGGCGAACACGGGCCGAAGGTGTGCGACGTCGAACTGCCGGAACAGGCCTCCGGCGAACCGTCCGGCACGACCACACCTGAGGGGCGGGCGGGGCTGGCACAATGATGTGCGAGACGCCCACGACCCCAGGAGGACCCACGGTGACCACCGCAGGCCCGTCGCCGCGCGCCCGCTCGACCCGGCAGCGAGCCGCCGTCTCGGCGGCCCTGGACGAGATCGCGGACTTCCGCAGCGCGCAGGAGCTCCACGACCTGCTCAAGCACCGCGGGGACTCCGTCGGTCTGACCACGGTCTACCGCACGCTCCAGTCGCTCGCGGACGCCGGCGAGGTGGACGTGCTGCGCACCGCCGACGGCGAGGCGGTCTACCGCCGCTGCAGCAGCGGGCACCACCACCACCTGGTCTGCCGGCACTGCGGCGCGACCGTCGAGGTGGAGGGTCCCGCGGTGGAGCGCTGGGCCAACTCGGTCGCCGCCGAGCACGGCTTCAGCGACATCGCGCACACCCTGGAGATCTTCGGGACCTGCGCGGAGTGCGCCAAGAAGGTCTGAGGCTCGTCCGCGCGCGCGTACGACGAAGGGGACCCACCGGGATCTGCCCGGTAGGTCCCCTTCGTCGTACGCGCCCGTCAGCGCGGGGACGGCACCGGCGCGCCGACCTCGTTCGGGATCGCCCCGCCGAAGCGCCGGTCGCGCATCGCGTACTGCTCGCAGGCGCGCCACAGGTCGCGGCGGTCGAAGTCCGGCCAGAGCACGTCCTGGAACACGAACTCGGCGTAAGCCGACTGCCAGAGCAGGAAGTTGGAGGTGCGCTGCTCCCCGCTGGGGCGCAGGAAGAGGTCCACGTCCGGCATGTCCGGGTGGTACATGTACTTGGCGAGGGTCTTCTCGCTGACCTTCTTCGGGTCGAGCTTCCCGGCCGCGACGTCCAGGGCGAGCGCCTGCGCCGCGTCGGCGAGTTCGGCCCGGCCGCCGTAGTTGACGCACATGTAGAGCGTGACGGCGTCGTTGTCCTTGGTCTGCTCCTCGGCGACCTGGAGCTCCTGGACGACGCTCTTCCACAGCTTGGGCATCCGGCCGGCCCAGCGGATCCGCACGCCCATCGCGTCCATCTCGTCGCGGCGGCGGCGGATGACGTCCCGGTTGAAGTTCATCAGGAACTTCACCTCGTCGGGCGAGCGCTTCCAGTTCTCGGTGGAGAACGCGTACAGCGAGATGTTCCTGACGCCGAGCTCGATCGCGCCCTTGAGGACGTCCAGCACCACGGACTCGCCGACCTTGTGGCCCTCGGTGCGGGGCAGTCCGCGCTCCTTGGCCCAACGGCCGTTGCCGTCCATCACGATGGCGACGTGGTCGGGGACCAGCTCGCCGGGGATCTTCGGGGGCTGTGCGCCGCTGGGGTGGGGGGTCGGGGGGACGTACGTCCTCTGCTTGCCGCCGCCGAAGAGCCGTCGCGCTGCCATGTGCTCACTTCTCCACGTATCTCATCGAGCGGATGCCCCGCTCCAGGTGCCACTGCAGATAGGCCGCGACCAGGCCGCTGCCCTCCCGCCAGTACCGCGGCTCGCAGGCGTCGGCCGTCTGCCAGTCCCCTGACAGCAGCGCCCCGAGCAGTACCAGTGTCTCAGGGGAGGGTACGGCACATCCGGGCACTCGGCAGTCGCCGCAGAGCACCCCGCCCGCGGGGAGGGAGAAGAAACGGTTCGGCCCCTCCAGGCCGCATTTGGCGCAGTCGGTGAAGCTCGCGCCGTACCCGTTCACCGCGAGCGAGCGCAGCAGGAAGGCGTCCAGCACCAGGTGCGACTCGTGCACCCCGGCCGCCAGCGTGCGCAGCCCGCCGACCAGCAGCAGGTACTGCTGGACGGCCGGTTCGCCCTCGTTCTCGGCGAACCGCTCGGCCGTCTCCAGCATCGCGGTGCCGGCCGTGTAGCGGCCGTAGTCGGTGACGATCGAGCCGCCGTACGGGGCGATCGTCTCCACCTGGGTGCAGAGCGGCAATCCGCGGCCGAACAGCTCACTCCCCCGGCTGAAGAACTGCACGTCCACGTGCGAGAACGGCTCCAGCCGGGCGCCGAACTTGGACTTGGTCTTCCGCACCCCGCGCGCGACCGCCCGCACCTTGCCGTGCTGGCGGGTCAGCAGGGTGATGATCCGATCGGCCTCGCCGAGCTTCTGCGCCCGCAGCACGACGCCGTCGTCCCGGAAAAGACTCATGGGGACCATTCTCCCCCACCCGCCCCCGGCTCCGGACGGCCCCGCCCGCCCGCACCGGGCTCCGGACAGCCGTGTTGCCCGCACCGGCGGTCGTGGGGGAGACCACGGCGGTGCGGGTCACGGCGGGCCCGGGGTGGGGAGGCCAGGCCCGTTGTGGGGGATTCCGAGGTGGTCTGAGGTGGTCTGCGGATCTTCGGAGGTGGACGGTACGGAGAGGCGGTCGCTACTGGTACGGCGTCCTGGTCGCCGCCTCCAGCAGCGCCCCGACCCGGGACCGCGGCAGGTCCAGGCAGCGCCCGACCGCGGCCAGCGCCTCGCGCTCCTGCGGCAGGTAGCGGCCGTCCGCCAGCGCGATCGCCGCGCCCTGCAGCAGCAGCCGCTCGCGGCCGGAGTGGGCCAGATGCGGGGTGAGCGGTTCGACCACGGCGTGCAGTTCGACGGCCAGGCCGCCGGCCTCCGCCAGCCCCCGGCCGGGGGGCGCCTCCAGGTCGTGGGCGTGGTAGAGCTCGCCGCCGAGCCCGGAGAGCGCGGCGAGCGCGGCCAGCACCTGGGCCTCGCCGCAGTCCTCGAACCCGGCCTCGCGGACCGCCGCGCAGGCCGCCTCGCGGGCCGCCCGGTGGGCGGTGCCGCCGGCCGCGAGCATGGCCAGCGCGATGGTGTACTGGGCGTCCCGCAGCATCGCGCCGAGGCGCACGCAGGTGGGCTGCTCCAGGCTCTCGACGCCGTACCGGCCGTGGCAGCTGGTGCACTGCACGCTGCCGAGCACCGGCCCGAGCGGGACCACCGGGGTCCCCAGCAACCGCAGCCACCGCCGGCCGTGCTGCCGGCGGTAGTTGCGGTCCCCGCCGCAGCCCGGGCAGAAGAAGTCACCGAGAACGTCAGTCCGCCACCGCGGGCGAACACCCCACAACCTGGTCACGGCGCCACTCCCCAGACATGGCAGGCGGCCTGCTCGACTATGGGCAGGTCACGCGACCGGACACCGAGGCCGTCCCACCGACCCGGCTTTCCGGTGGATCGATGTTGCCACGGTTACCGGCACGTGTCAGTACCTCGAACGGCTTCCGATTCGAAAAAATGTGGCGCAGGCCACAATCCGGGGCGGGGACGACGAAGGGCCGCCCCGTGGGACGGCCCTTCGCATACCACCCGTTCGAATTAGCCGCGCTGCGAGCGGTTGACGGCGCTGATCATGGCCTTCAGCGAGGCCAGCACGGTGTTGCCGTCGATGCCCACGCCCCACAGCACCTTGCCGTCCACCGCGCACTCCACGTACGCGGCGGCCTGGGCGTCGCCGCCCTCGCTCAGCGCGTGCTCGGCGTAGTCCAGGACGCGTACGTCCACGCCGATCCGGGCCAGCGCGTCGGCGAAGGCCGAGACCGGGCCGTTGCCGGTACCGGTCAGGGTCACCGGGGCGCCGTCCACCCGGGCCTCGGCGGTCAGCGCGTCCCGGCCGTCCTCGGTGGTCAGGGTGCGCGAACCGCTCAGCGAGATCCGGCCCCACGGGTTGCCGGTGGTCGGCAGGTACTCGTCCTCGAAGACCCGCCAGATCTCGGCCGGGCTGACCTCGCCGCCCTCGGCGTCGGTCTTGGCCTGGATGATCCGGGAGAACTCGATCTGCATCCGGCGCGGCAGGTCCAGCTTGTGGTCGTTCTTCAGCACGTACGCCACGCCGCCCTTGCCGGACTGGCTGTTGACCCGGATGACCGCCTCGTAGGTGCGGCCGACGTCCTTCGGGTCGATCGGCAGGTACGGCACGCCCCAGGTGTGCTCCTCCAGCGGCACCCCGGCCGCCTTCGCGTCCGCCTCCAGGGCGTCGAAGCCCTTCTTGATGGCGTCCTGGTGCGAGCCCGAGAAGGAGGTGTACACCAGGTCGCCGGCGTACGGGTGGCGCGGGTGCACCTCCATCTGGTTGCAGTACTCGGCGGTGCGGCGCACCTCGTCGATGTCGGAGAAGTCGATCTGCGGGTCGATGCCCTGCGAGAACAGGTTCATCCCCAGCGTCACCAGGTCGACGTTGCCGGTCCGCTCGCCCTGCCCGAACAGGCAGCCCTCGATCCGGTCCGCGCCCGCCATGTAGGCCAGCTCGGCGGAGGCGACGGCGGTGCCGCGGTCGTTGTGCGGGTGCACCGACAGGCAGACGAACTCGCGGCGGGACAGGTGGCGCGACATCCACTCGAACTGGTCGGCCTGGACGTTCGGGGTGGCCCGCTCGACGGTGGCGGGCAGGTTCAGGATGATCTCGCGGCCCTCGCCCGGCTGCCAGACGTCCATGACGCCCTCGCAGACCTCCAGCGCGAAGTCCAGCTCGGTGTCGACGAAGATCTCCGGCGAGTACTGGTAGCCGAAGACGGTGTCGTCGCCCAGCAGCTTCTCCGCGTACTCCATCACCAGCCGGGTGCCCTCGGTGGCGATCGCCTTGGTGGCCGCCCGGTCGTTGCGGAACACCACCCGGCGGAACAGCGGCGCGGTCGCGGCGTACAGGTGGACGGTCGCCCGCGGGGCGCCGACCAGCGCCTCCACGGTCTTCTCGATCAGGTCCTCGCGGGCCTGGGTCAGCACCGAGACGGTGACGTCCTCGGGGATCGCCCCCTCCTCGATCAGCGACCGTACGAAGGCGTGGTCGGTGGCCCCGGAGGCGGGGAAGCCGACCTCGATCTCCTTGTAGCCCATGGCCACCAGCAGGTCGAACATCTTGCGCTTGCGGGCCGGCGACATCGGGTCGATCAGCGCCTGGTTGCCGTCCCGCAGGTCGGTGGACAGCCAGCGCGGCGCCTTGGTGATCACCTTCTCCGGCCAGGTGCGGTCCGGCAGGTCGACGGTGCCGAACGGCAGGTAGCGCCCGTGCCGCATGCCCGAGGGCTGCTGGCGCACCGAGGCGGCGGTGATCGGGGTGGGGCGGTCGACGAAGGGGCGGCCGGCGGGGACGGACGCGGCGGAGTTCTGCTCGGTCATGGAGGTGACTCGGCTTCCTGTGATGCGTGGTGCGGGCGGGTCGGGGGTGGTCAACACCTGGTCAACACCGACTGGCCGGCCTCTGCTGCCGCTCGCGATACACCCTTGGATCGCCGATTGCGCGCACAGCACGTTCCCCGCGGCGAGGGTGCCGGCCCCAGTGGACTACAGGCCCTCGACGCGGCAGCTAAGAAGAAGCAGCCCGTTGCGCATGATGGGCCCAGCGTAACCCAGCACCGCGCGCCCCCGAAGTGATCCGGGCCACCGTTCCACTCCTTGAGACGCAGACCGGTCGTGCCGGGGGTGGTGACAATCGGTCATCGAAGCCTCACCCTGGGCAACATGACCGCAGCAGCACCGTTCTGCACGATCGTCCCGCCGTTCGTCCTGGACCGCCTCGCCGAGGCCGGCCACGAACCCGCCGTCCACTCCCTGGCCCTCGACGCGGCGCACCGCGCGGCCCGCCTCTCCCCGGCCCCGCCCGTCGCCGCCCCCGGTCTCAACCGGGTCGTCTACGACGCCGGCCACGGCCAGCGGCTGCCCGGCCGCTCCGTGCGCACCGAGGGCCGCGCGGCCTCCTCCGACAGCTCCGTCAACCACGCCTACGACGGCCTCGGCGCCACCTTCGCGCTCTACGCCGACGTCTTCGGCCGGCACTCGATCGACGACCGCGACCTGCGGCTGGACGCCAGCGTCCACTACGGCCGCGACTACGACAACGCCTTCTGGAACGGCCACCAGATGGTGTTCGGCGACGGCGACAACGTGGTGTTCGGCGACTTCACCGCCTGCGTCGACGTCATCGGCCACGAACTCACCCACGGCGTCACCCAGTTCACCGCCGGACTGGACTACCAGGACCAGCCCGGCGCGCTCAACGAGTCGGTCTCCGACGTCTTCGGCTCGCTGGTCAAGCAGTACGCGCTGCGCCAGGCCGCCGCCGACGCCGACTGGCTGATCGGCGCCGGACTGCTCGCCCCGGGCGTCCAGGGCGTGGCGCTGCGCTCGATGAAGGCGCCCGGCACCGCCTACGACGACCCGCGGCTCGGCAAGGACCCGCAGCCCGCGCACATGCGGGACTACGTGGACACCTCCCAGGACAACGGCGGGGTGCACATCAACTCCGGCATCCCCAACCACGCGTTCTACCTGCTGGCCACCGCGCTCGGCGGCTCGGCCTGGGAGCGCGCGGGCCGGATCTGGTACGACGCGCTGACCGGGCGCACGCTGCCCGCCGACGCCGACTTCACCGCCTTCGCCCGGGCCACCGTGGCCGCCGCCAGGGCCCGCTACCCCGACGACCGGTCGGTGGTGGACACCGTCACGGCCTCCTGGGCGCAGGTCGGGGTCAGCCCGGGGTGAGCGGGGCCGCGGACGGCCCCGGGAGTACGCCTGAAGGGTGGTTGAGACCGGGTTGAGGCGGGCTTAAGGTCACGGTCCGGGAAAAGCCCGGCAAACCCCCTCCCCGGGTAGCACCATGGACACCATGCGTATCCAGGTGACCCGGACCGGCGGCTTCGCGGGGATCGTCCGCCAGGCGGAGATCGACACCGCCGACCGCACGGACGCCCCGCACGTGCACGCACTCGCCCGCGAGGCCGTCGCGGGCGGGCTGCGCGCGCCCTCGTACGGGGTGCCGGACGGCTTCCACTACGAGATCACCGTCGACGGCCGGTCGGTGTACTGCGCCGACCCGAAGCTCACCGACTCGCAGCGCGAGCTGGTCTCCCTGGTGCTGCGCGAGGGCGCGTAGCACCAGGGAGCCCGCGGGCTCAGAGCCAGCCGTCGAGCGCCGCCAGGAAGCCGGCCGGGTCGTCCCGGTGGACGGTGTGGCCCGTGCCGGGGACGGTGCGCACCTCGAAGCCGCGGGCACTGAGCTCCTCGGCGCTCGCCGCGTCCACCAGCATGCTGCCGTCGGCCAGGACCACCAGCGAGGGCACCGCCGGCCCGGCCGGCAGGTCCGAGCGCTGGTCGGCCAGGGCCAGCGCCGAGTCCTCGTCCCAGGCGGCCGCGGCGGCGATCTCGTCGTCCACGTCGGCCGGTTCCCAGGTCGGGCTGAGCGCCACGACCTGCTCCCGGGTGAGGTGCCGCAGCTGCGCCATCACCCGCGGGTCCATCCCGGTCTGGACGAACCGCCAGGCCGGGTCGACGTACACCGCGCGGGCCGGCTTCAAACGCTCGACCGCGTCCGCCAGGACGATCCCGCCCAGCGAGTGGCCGATCGCGAGCTCGACGCCGGCCGGCAGGCTCTCCAGCAGGTCCTCGGCGTACGCCGCCAGGGGGTAGCGCTCCAGCGCGGTGGCGCCGGTGCCGCGCGGGCTGGCGCCGTGCCCGCGCAGGTCCACGGCGAGCACCCGGTAGCCCCTCCCCGCCAGGGCCGGGCCGACCAGCCGCCAGGTGCGGTGGTCGGACATGATGCCGTGCACCAGCACGGCCAGCCGGTCCCCGCTGCCCCACTCCCGGGTGTGCAACTCCATCGCGGTGTAACCCTTCTGACGTCGCGTACGGCCGGACCACGGCGAAGGCCCGCCCGGACGCACAACGTCCGAACGGGCCCCAGGCCTCCCGGCGGCCCGAACTCCCTCGTCGGGAGCCCGGGTTCAGAAGCCGAGCTTGCGCAGCTGCTTGGGGTCGCGCTGCCAGTCCTTGGCGACCTTGACGTGCAGGTCCAGGTAGACCGGCGTGCCGAGCAGCGCCTCGATGTGCTTGCGGGCGGTGGTGCCGACGTGCTTGAGCCGCGCGCCCTTGGCGCCGATCACGATCGCCTTCTGGCTCTGCCGCTCGATGTAGACGTTGGCGTGGATGTCCAGCAGCGGGCGGTCCGCCGGGCGGCCCTCGCGCGGGAGCATCTCCTCGACCACCACGGCCAGCGAGTGCGGCAGTTCGTCGCGCACGCCCTCCAGCGCGGCCTCGCGGATCAGTTCGGCGACCATGATCTGCTCGGGCTCGTCGGTGAGGTCGCCCGCCGGGTAGAGCTGGTCGCCCTCCGGCAGCAGCTTGGTGAGCAGGTCCGCGACCAGTTCGACCTGCTTGTCGCCGACGGCGGAGACCGGGATGATCTCGGCCCACTCGAAGCCCAGCTCGATGCCGAGCTGGTGGATGGCGATGAGCTGCTCGGCCAGGCGCTTGGAGTCGACCAGGTCGGTCTTGGTGACGATGGCGACCTTCGGGGTCTTCTTGATCCCGGCGATCTCCTTGGCGATGAACTTGTCGCCGGGGCCGATCTTCTGGTCAGCGGGCAGGCAGAAGCCGATCACGTCGACCTCGGCCCAGGTGGTGCGGACCAGGTCGTTGAGGCGCTCGCCGAGCAGGGTGCGCGGCTTGTGCAGACCGGGGGTGTCGACCAGCACGAGCTGGGCGTCCGGGCGGTGCACGATGCCGCGCACGGTGTGCCGGGTGGTCTGCGGGCGATCGGAGGTGATCGCGACCTTCGTCCCCACCAGGGCGTTGGTCAGGGTCGACTTGCCCGCGTTGGGCCGGCCGACGAAGCACGCGAACCCGGAGCGGTACGAGGAGGAAGGGGCATTCATGGGCTCCATTCTCCCTGATCACCGGAGCCCCGCCGTCCGGGCCCACCCCGCGGGGGTGTCCGGGGCGCGCTCAGCCCTTCTTCCCGGCCTTCCCGCCCTTGCCGGAGGTGGGGATCAGCGAGACCACCACCAGCACCAGCAGGAAGCCCAGCGAGCCGTACAGCCAGAGCTCGGACCCGGTCTCCTGCCACTTGCCCAGCCCCATCACGAACAGCACCAGCCCGGCGAAGAACGCCACCGCCCCCATGCCCCAGTCCCCTCACCGAGTCCACTCCCCCGGTGAGATTATCTGCAAGGCCTGGGCTCCAGGGCCATGCCGTCCGACAGCGCCGTACGGGGCACGCGGCGGGGCCGCCGAAGGCCCGCCAACGGCCCCCGGCGGCCCCGTACGGGCCCCTCGACGGGCCTCAGCGCGCCTCGGCGGACACCCGCAGCGTCCCGTCCGGCCCGGCCAGCAGCACGGGCGTCCCGGCCCCGCCCAGGTCCCGTACGGCCGCCAGGTCCGTCTCGGCCGGCTGCTCCGCCTCGCTCACCACGGCCGCCGCCTCCAGCGACCGGGCGCCGCTGGCCACCGCCATCGCCACCGCCGTCTGCAGGGCGCTCAGCCGCAGCGACTCCAGCGCGACCGTCCCGGCCACGTAGGTGCGCCCGGTCTCGTCACGCACCGCGGCCCCCTCGGCCACGCCGTTGCGGGCGCGGACCGAGCGGGCCAGGGTGATGATCTTCTTGTCTTCGGGGTCGAGCTCGACGATGTCACTCATGCCGCCGAGCATAGGCACCCGGCGCCGTTCAGTGGCCGACCGGGTGGGTGGGCCCCGGGTTCGGCTTGAGGACCTTGACGAAGGTCTTCGCGGCCCCGCTCGGCCGAGCCTCCTCGCGCTCGATCCGCTGCCGCCAGTACGGGTTGTCGTGCGGCAGGTGGCCGCTCACCCGGCCGTACATGCCGAAGGTCGTCAGGACGATGCCGAAGATGAACGCGAACAGCACGTTCGACATCCGGAAGTTGAGGATGTTGGCGTCCGGCCGCCCGAGCACCGTCAGGCCGTAGAAGCCCGACAGGACGAACAGCACGCCCACCGCCATGTTGAGGTTGGACGCGAAGTTCCCGCCGACCACCGCCCCCAGCACCAGGACCGCGCCCGCCACGATGGACAGGATGCTCAGCGCCCCGTTGGTCGACAGCCCGGCGATCCGGTCGCCGTGGGTGGCCAGGAATCCGGGCTCGCCGGCCAGCCCCAGACACCCGAACACGATCAGGAAGACCCCCCCGAGCCCCGCCCCGACCCGCCACACCATGGCGAGCCGACGGTCGACGGTGGGCAGTTCGTCTTGCAGCTTCATGGCGACCTCCAGAGCTCGGCCATGGTCCAGCCGGGTGCCTAGCTGTAGGGGTGGCTCCCCTGCATGTGCGGCACCTCGTGCATGTAGAGCGAGCCGCACTGCTGGCAGCAGCGCAACCCGGTGCCCCACTCCTCCTCGGGCCGCGTCTCGGCGTCGTCGGACATGGTCCGGCCGCAGAGCGCCACCGACAGGTCCTCGTCCCGCACCACGTGCCAGGACTTGACTCCGCCGGCCGCCCCCTGCGGGCCGTACTCCGCGCGAAGTTTGTGCGTCATGCCCTCCATGGTCGCTCGGCGACCGCCCACCCGCTACTCGCCCGCCGGCTCCTCGGCGTCCTCGGTGCGGCGGACGGGGGCGGCGACCATCGAGCCGATCCGGTTGCGGCGGCCCGCCGAGGACTCGGCGGTCAGCAGGATGCCGGACAGGCCGCCCTCCACCGGGTCGGGCAGCGGGATCTCGCAGGAGGAGCCGGGGATCGGCACCCGGCCCAGGTGCTTGGCCAGCAGGCCGCCGACGGTCTCGACGTCCTCGTCCTCCAGCTCGATGCCGAACAGCTCGCCCAGGTCCTCCACCAGCAGCCGGGCGGTGATCCGGTACGAGCCGTCCCCGAGGTCCTCCACCGGGGCGATCTCCCGGTCGTACTCGTCGGTGATCTCGCCGACGATCTCCTCCAGGACGTCCTCGATGGTGACCAGGCCGGCCGTGCCGCCGTACTCGTCGATCACGATCGCCACGTGCGAACGGCGCTGCTGCATCTCGCGCAGCAGGTCGCCGGCCGGCTTGGAGTCCGGGACGAAGACGGCCGGCCGTATCACCGCGCCGACCTCCTCGGACTCCGCCTCCCGGTTGATGTGGGTGCGCCGCACCAGGTCCTTGAGGTAGACGATGCCGACCACGTCGTCCTCGTTGTCGCCGACCACCGGGATCCGCGAGAAGCCCGAGCGCAGCGCCAGGGTCAGTGCCTGCCGGACGGTCTTGTGCCGCTCGATCATCACCAGGTCGGTGCGCGGCACCATCACCTCGCGCACGATGGTGTCGCCCAGCTCGAAGACCGAGTGCACCATCCGGCGCTCCTCGTCCTCGATCAGGTCGTCCTTCTCGGCGAGGTCCACCAGGGCCCGCAGCTCCGCCTCCGAGGCGAACGGACCCTCCCGGTAGCCCTTGCCCGGGGTCAGCGCGTTGCCGAGCAGGATCAGCAGCCGCGGGATCGGGCCCAGCACCGCGGCCAGCGGCAGCAGCACGAAGGAGGCCGCCGTCGCGGTGGTGAGCGGGTGCTGGCGCCCGATCGTGCGCGGCGAGACCCCCACCGCGACGAAGGACACCAGCACCATCACGCCGAACGCCAGCAGGACGGCCTGCCAGGTGGGCGTCACGTTGCGCACGCACACCACGGTGACCAGGACGGCCGCCGCCATCTCGCTGGCCACCCGGATCAGGGTGGCCAGGTTGAGGTAGCGGATCGGGTCGGAGGCGACGGTCAGCAGCCGCGCGGAGCCGCGCCGACCGCTGCGCACCGCCTCCTCCGCCCGGAACCGGGAGACCCGGGAGATGCCCGCCTCGGCGCACGCGGCCAGCCAGCCGAGCACGACCAGCAGCACGGCACCGAGGATGAAGCTCGTACTCTCACCACTCACAGGGGTTCGGGCTCCGCGCTCAGTGGGTGGTGGGGGCCGGGGAGATGCCGCCGAGGCCCCGGCCCGTCCGCCAGTCGTCCAGGATGCGCTTCTGGAGGGCGAACATCTCCTCCTCTTCCTCCGGCTCCTCGTGGTCGTAGCCGAGGACGTGCAGCACGCCGTGCACGGTGAGCAGTTGCAGCTCCTCGTCCATCGAGTGCTTGGAGGGGGCCGCCAGGCCCTGCTGCTCGGCGACCTCGGGGCAGAGCACGATGTCGCCGAGCAGGCCCTGCGGCAGCTCGTCGCCCTCCTTGCCGGGACGCAGCTCGTCCATCGGGAACGACATCACGTCGGTCGGGCCGGGCAGGTCCATCCACTGGATGTGCAGCTCCTCCATCGCCGCACTGTCCACCAGGATCACGGACAGTTCGGACTGCGGGTGGATCCGCATCTTGTCCAGTGCGAAGCGGGCGACGTCGAGGATGGCTTCCTCGTCGGCCTCCCAACCGGACTCGTTGGCGATGTCGATCGACATGACGGGCTGTGTGCTCAGCTTTCGGTGCGATGGGACTGTCGGGGTGCGCGGGGTGCGCGGGGCGCCGTGGCCTTGCCGGGGCGCCGCTGGGCGGGCTTGCGGGCCGCCGGGGCGGCCTCCTCCGCCTCCTGGCGGGCGTCCCAGCGCTCGTAGGCGTCCACGATCCGGCCGACCAGCTTGTGGCGGACCACGTCGGTGCTGGTGAGGACGGAGAAGTGGATGTCGGGCACGTCGGCCAGGATGTCCTGGACGACCTTGAGACCGCTGCGGGTGCCGCCCGGGAGGTCGATCTGGCTGGTGTCGCCGGTGACCACCACCCGGGAGTTGAACCCGAGGCGGGTGAGGAACATCTTCATCTGCTCGGGCGAGGTGTTCTGGGCCTCGTCGAGGATGATGAAGGCGTCGTTGAGGGTGCGGCCGCGCATGTACGCGAGCGGGGCGACCTCGATGGTGCCGGCCGCCATCAGGCGCGGGATGGAGTCCGGGTCCATCATGTCGTGCAGCGCGTCGTACAGCGGGCGCAGGTACGGGTCGATCTTCTCGTAGAGGGTGCCGGGCAGGAAGCCCAGCCGCTCCCCCGCCTCGACCGCCGGGCGGGTCAGGATGATCCGGTTGACCTCCTTGGCCTGGAGGGCCTGGACGGCCTTGGCCATCGCCAGGTAGGTCTTGCCGGTGCCCGCCGGGCCGAGGCCGAAGACGATCGTGTGCTTGTCGATCGCGTCGACGTAGCGCTGCTGGTTGAGGGTCTTCGGGCGGATCGTCCGGCCCCGGTTGGACAGGATGTTCGCGGTGAACACCTGCGACGGCGCCGGGCTGTCCGGGTCCTGGCTGCGGATCATGGCGATGGAGCGCTCCACGGAGTCCTCCGTCAGCGGCTGGCCGGTGCGCAGCACCAGCATCATCTCGGTGAAGAGCCGTTGCACGAGGGCGACCTCGGCCCGGTCCCCGGTGGCGGTCACCTCGTTGCCGCGGACGTGGATGTCCGCGGCGGGGAAGCCCTGCTCGATCACGCGCAGCAGCGAGTCCGCGGTGCCGAGCAGGGTGACCATCGGGTGCTTCTCGGGGATCACGATCCGGGCGCTCACACGGCCGTCGTCGGTCGTTTCGGGGCGCGACTGTCCGTTGGTACGGGTCTGCGATGTGTCACTCATAGGTCGGCGCTGGGGCCTGCCTCATCCCATCCGTGGTCTCGGGTGCCGCTGGGTGTCTCCGGGGCACCAGGGTACGCCGCGAGCGTGATCGCCGTGGCGGGCGGCGGGGCCGCACCCGACGATGCTCCGGCAGATCGCAGGCCGGCGCGAGCCCATTTTTTTCACCGGGGACACTGCCGGGACTCTCCCGTGCCGCTCCGGTTCCCCGGGCCGGTCACGACGGGCGGCGGGCCGGCACCGGCACCCGGTCGAGGTCGGCGGCCAGCACCAGCTCCCCGTCGAAGTGCTTGCGGGCGTCGGCCAGGTGCTGGCCGAGGTCCGGGTAGCGCTGCGAGAAGTGGGTCAGCACCAGGGTGCGCACCCCGGCCTCGGCGGCGGCCTTGGCGGCCTGCCCGGCGGTGAGGTGGCCGTGCTCCTCGGCGAGCCGGGCGTCGGCGTCGGTGAAGGTCGCCTCGACGACCAGCAGGTCGGCGCCCTCGGCGAGCGCGTACACGCCCTCGCACAGCCGGGTGTCCATCACGAAGGCGAACTTCTGGCCCGGCCGCGGCTCGCTGACCTCGGCCAGGGTGACGGTGCGGCCGTCCACCTCGATCGCGCCCTCGTGCTGGAGCCGGCCCACCGCCGGGCCGCGCACGCCGAGGGCGGCCAGCCGCTCCGGCACCAGCCGCCGGCCGTCCGGCTCGGAGAGCCGGTAGCCGAAGGACTCCACCGGGTGGTCCAGCCGGACGGCGTCCAGCGCGAAGCGGGCGCCGGGCGCGGGCAGCGGCCCGGGTTCGTCGATCGGCCGGGGCCGCAGCACGGCCGTCTCGTGGTAGGCGGTGGAGTGCCGCAGCCGCTCGAAGTAGACCTCGCCGGAGGCCGGGAAGTAGACGTCGACCGGGTGCGGGACCCGGTCGAGGTTGATCCGCTGGATCACCCCGGCGAGGCCCAGGCAGTGGTCCCCGTGGAAGTGGGTGACCGCGATCCTGGTGATCTGGGTGGCTGTCACCCCGGCGTGCAGCATCTGGCGCTGGGTGCCCTCGCCGGGGTCGAACAGCAGGCCCTCGCCGTCCCAGCGCAGCAGGTAGCCGTTGTGGTTGCGGTGCCGGGTGGGCACCTGGCTGGCGGTGCCGAGGACGACGAGTTCGCGCTGGGACACCTGCGGTCAGACCATGCGCTCGGTCATCGACATGCCGCCGAGCACGTGGACGTGCGCGTGGAAGACGGTCTGCCCCGCGCCGGCACCGGTGTTGAAGATCAGCCGGTAGTCCTCGATGCCCTCGTCCGCGGCCACCGCGCCCGCCTCGGCGAGCAGTTCGCCGGCGGTCTCCGGCTCGGCGGCGGCCAGCGCGGCCGCGTTCGGGTAGTGCGCGTGCGGGATCACCAGCACGTGCACGGGAGCCTTGGGGGCGATGTCGCGGAAGGCGAGGGTGCGCTCGGTCTTGCGCACCACGGTCGCCGGGATCTCGCCCGCCACGATCTTGCAGAACAGGCAGTCGGGCTGCGGCTCGCCGGCCATGGCTCTCTCCTCGGGATCGGTGTGTCGGGTGGTGGGGCCGTACGGGCGCAGCCTAGCCGAGCCGGGCGACGGCCTGCTGGCGCTTCCGGCGCCCCGGGGCCGCACCCGCGGGGCGGGACGCCGGACCGGCCGGCGTCCCGCCCCGGAGCTGCTACGCCCAGGGCAGCGGCGGCGCGGTGCGCGCCGGGGCCCCGGCGAGCTTCGCCAGGGCGAGCCGGACGCCCTCGGACAGCTGCGGGTCCTCGCCGGCCGCCCAGTGGTGCGGGGCGAACGGCACCTCGACGTCCGGGTCGACGCCGTGGTTCTCCAGGCCCCAGCCGTACTTCTCCAGCCACAGCGCGTACTTGGGCTGGGTGACGAGGGTGCCGTCGACCAGCCGGTAGCGGCTGTCGATGCCGATCACCCCGCCCCAGGTGCGGGTGCCGACCACCGGGCCGATGCCGAGCACCTGGATGGCGGCGCTGACCACGTCGCCGTCCGAGCCGGTGAACTCGTCGGCGAGCGCGACCACCGGGCCGCGCGGGGCGTCCGCCGGGTAGGGCACCGGGTGGTCGGTGTCCCGGATGACGTCCCAGCCGATGATCTTGCGGGCCAGCTTCTCGATCACCAGCTGCGAGGTGTGGCCGCCCCGGTTCCCCCGGACGTCGACGACCAGGCCCTCCCGGGCCATCTCGGTGCTCAGGTCACGGTGCAGCTGGGCCCAGCCGGCCGTCTGCATGTCGGGGATGTGCAGGTAGCCCAGCCGCCCGCCGGACAGCTCGCGCACCGCGGCCCGCCGCCCGGCCACCCAGTCGTGGTAGCGCAGCGCCTCCTCGTCGGCGAGCGGGACGACCACCGGGTGGCGCCGGTCGGTGCCGTCCTTCCCGGCCACCGTCAGCTCGACCGGCTGCCCGGCGGTGCCGGCCAGCAGCGGGGCCGGGCCGGTCACCGGGTCCACCGGGCGGCCGTTGACGGCGAGCACCGCGTCGCCCGGGCGGATCGCCGCGCCGGGCGCGGCCAGCGGCGAGCGGGCCCTGGGGTCGGAGGACTCCCCGGGCAGGATCCGGCCGATCCGCCAGTGCCCGCCGTCCCGGACGAGGTCGGCGCCGAGCAGGCCCTGGCGCCGGGCGGGCTCGGTGTACCGGCCGTACGGCATCACGTAGGCGTGCGAGGTGCCGAGTTCGCCGTGCACCTCCCAGAGCAGGTCGACCAGTTCGTCGTGCGAGCCGACCCGCTCGACCAGCGGCCGGTAGCGCTCCAGCACCCCGTCCCAGTCGACGCCGGAGAGGTCGGGGCGCCAGAAGTTGTCCCGCATCAGCCGGCCGTTCTCGGCGTACATCTGCCGCCACTCGGCGGCCGGGTCGACGGTGATCCGCAGCCGGGCGAGGTCGACGGCGGCCTCCTCGTCGTCGCCGCCCTTGTGGTCCGCCGGGACGACCCTCAGCTCGCCCTGGTCCAGCACGGCGACCCGGGTGCCGTCCGCGCTGACCGAGAAGTCGTCCACGCCGTGCACCAGCTGCTCGACCCGGCGCTTGCGCAGGTCGAAGCGCTCCAGCACCGGACGGGGCCGGTCGTCGTCCAACGAGGCGGCCTCGTCGCCGAGTTCGCCCGTCAGCGGGGCCCTGGTCCAGAGCACGCCGTCCTTCGCGGCGGCCAGCTCCTCGAAGCGGCCGCCCTCGACCGGGAAGGGGATGATCCGGTCGGCGATGCCGTCCAGGTCCACCCTGGTCACCGGCGCGGCGTCGGCGGCCGCCGCCTCGCCGTCCGCCTTCCGGGCCTTCGGCTCGTCCTCCTCCCCGCCGAGCGGGCGCCCGGCCCGCTGCGGCCCGAACGGGGAGGGCGTGTCGGCGGCCAGCGTGACCAGGTGGGGGCGGCAGCCGTTCGGGAAGGACAGGTCGAAGACGTGCGCGTCGTAGACCGGGTCGAAGTTGCGCACCGACAGGAAGGCCAGGTAGCGGCCGTCCGCGGTGAACGAGGGCGAGGTGTCCACGAAGCGCGGCTGGGTGACCTCGCCGACCGTCCGGGTCGCCAGGTCGGCCAGCACGATCTGGCGCAGCGAGTGCGGGCCCATCCCGCGCACCGGGCGCGACCAGGCCAGCCAGGCCGAGTCCGGGCTGAAGGCCGGGGTGCCGGGCTCGCCGTCGGCGCTGCGGTCCAGCTCGTGCACGGCGCCGTCGGCGAGCGTCACCAGCAGCACCCGGCCGTCGTGCGCGCCGAGCGCGGCCTGCTTGCCGTCCGGGGAGACCGTCAGCGCGTTGACCCGGCCGAGCCGCCCCGCGGCCAGCCGGCGGCGCTCGGCGCCGTGCAGGTCGGGGGCGAACTCCAGGGCGTCCCCGCCCTCGGCGTCGGACACCCAGAGCACCCCCTGGGCGCCGTCCTCGCCGGGCACCACCCGGGCCAGCCGCCCGCGCACGCCCGGGGTCTCGTCCAGCACCCGGGCCGGGCCCTCGCGGTGGGTCAGCCAGTGCACGCCGCCGCGCACCACCACGGCGCTGCCCCGGCCGGTGCGGTCGGGGGC
>NZ_LFVW01001440.1:0-546 GCF_001182915.1 Kitasatospora sp. MY 5-36 | reverse complement strand
CGGGACGGCCGCCGAGGTGGCCGGCGCGCTGCGGGCCGGCGGCGTCGAGGTCCGGGTACTGGAGACCGGCGCCGCCGATCGCGGGACCCTCGGTGATGTCCTGCGCGGCGTCGGCGAGTTCGCGGGTGTGGTGTCCCTGCTGGCGCTGGACGAGACGCCGCTGCCCGGTCGGCCCCGGGTGCCCGCCGGTCTGGCGGCCTCCAGCGCGCTGCTGCAGGCGCTGCTCGACGCGGGGTCGGTGGTGCCGCTGTGGGTGCTGACCCGCGGCGCGGTGGCGGCGCTGCCGGGCGAGGTGCCCAGTCTGGCGCAGGCCCAGGTGTGGGCGTGGGGGCAGACGGCGGGTCTGGAGCAGGCCAAGCAGTGGGGCGGCCTGGTCGACCTCCCGGCCGGGTCGGACGCGTCGGCCGGGTCCGACGCGTCGGCCGGGTTCGACGCCTCGGTCGGGGACCGCCTGGCCGAGCTGCTCGCCGCGGGACCGGAGGGCGAGGACCAGGTCGCGTTGCGCGGCACGGGGGCGTTCGCGCGCCGCCTGGTGCGCGCCCCGCG
>NZ_LFVW01001439.1:0-546 GCF_001182915.1 Kitasatospora sp. MY 5-36 | reverse complement strand
GCCCTCGGCCGAGCCGCCGGCCGCCGCCTGCCGGTAGCGCTCCAGCGCCCCGCCCAGGTTGCCGCGCTGCTCCTGGACGACCGCGAGCTGCAGGGCCGCCTCGCCGTGCCCCTCGGCCGCGGCCCGCGCGTACCACTCCTGAGCCTGCTGCTGCTCGCCGCGCCCGGCGTGCAGCACGCCGAGGTTGAACGCCCCGTCCACGCTGCCGGCCTCGGCCGCCTTGGAGAACCAGGGCTGGGCGCCGGACTCGTCGCCGCGCTGCAGCAGCACCACGGCCAGCGCGTTGCAGGCCTCCCGGTGCCCCGCGTACGCGGCCCGGCGGTACCACTGCTCGGCCTGCTGCTCGCGGCCGGTGCCGGCGCAGAGCAGGCCGAGGTTGAAGGCGCCGTTCTGGTCGCCCGCGTCCAGCGCGGCCCGGTACCAGCGCTCGGCCGCGGCGGCCTCGCCGCGGCTCGCGTGCAGCGCCCCCAGCGCGTTGGCGGCGTTGCCGTCCCCGGCCTCGGCGGCCTCCTGCCACCACTCGGCGGCGGCCGCCAGGTCCCCGGA
>NZ_LFVW01001438.1:0-546 GCF_001182915.1 Kitasatospora sp. MY 5-36 | reverse complement strand
CGCCCGGCGCCCTCGCCGTCCGCAGCGCCCTCGGCCTCGGCGCCCTCGTCGCCCTCATCGCCCTCGTCGAGGTCCGCGATCAGCGTCCGGGCCCGGCACATCAGCGCCGACCCGGCCAGCCCCGCCCGCTCGAACAGCTCGGCGGCGGCCAGCAGCCCGGCCTTGCCCTCCTCGCACGCGTCCCGCTGGAGCGCCTCGTGGGCCCGCTGCTCGGCGAGTTCGGCGCGCAGCCGCTCGGGGCCGCCCAGCTCGGCGCTCTCCGGGTGGACGAAGTCCGCGGCCTCCGCGCGCTCGGCGACCCGCTTCCACAGCCGGTCGGCATCCGGGTGGCCGAGCACCTCCAGCTCGCGGGCCCGCAGCACCAGGGCGGTGAAGTCCTCCGGCTCCGCCTCGACCGTCCGGCGCGGCGCGGGCGCGGCCGCCGGGGCGGCCGACAGCCCGGAAGCGGCGGCGGCCCGCACGCCCAGTGCCAGCGGTTCGGCGAGCAGCGGCTCCACGGCCAGCCGGGCGCGCCGCCCGGCGCCGACCGCGTCGGTGCCGTTGCGG
>NZ_LFVW01001437.1:0-547 GCF_001182915.1 Kitasatospora sp. MY 5-36 | reverse complement strand
CGCGCCGCGCGGCCGGCCGGACCAGCGCGCGCAGCAGGTGCGGCACTGGGGTCCGCCCGCGCAGCACCGCGAGGTCGAGTGCGGCCGGCACCACCAGCGGGGCGGGGACGGCCAGCGCCTCGTCGAACAGGGCGAGCCCGTCCCGCTCGGACAGCGGCACCGTGCCGCCCCGGCTCATCCGCTCCAGCTCGGCCTCGCCCAGGTGACCGGTCATGCCGCTGGGCTGCGCCCACAGACCCCAGGCCAGTGACTGCGCGGGCCGCCCGGCCGCCCGGCGGCGCGCCGCGAGCGAGTCCAGGTAGGCGTTGGCGGCGGCGTAGTTGCCCTGGCCGGGGCTGCTGAAGGTGGCGGCGGCGGAGGAGAACAGGACGAAGGCGGCCAGGTCGAGCTCCGCGGTCAGCTCGTCCAGGTGCGCGGCGGCGTCGAGCTTGGGCCGCAGCACCCGGGCGAGGGCCTCGGGCGTCAGGGTCTCGACCACGGCGTCGTCGAGGACGCCGGCGGTGTGGATGACGGCGGTGAGGGGGTGGTCGGTGGGGATGTCGGCGAG
>NZ_LFVW01001436.1:0-547 GCF_001182915.1 Kitasatospora sp. MY 5-36 | reverse complement strand
ACTTCGTGCCCGGCATCGGCCCGTCCCCGGACAAGATGCTCCAGGGCCGCCTGTTCGCGTACGCCGACGCCCACCGCTACCGGGTCGGCATCAACGCCGACCACCTGCCGGTAAACCGTCCGCACGCCACCGAGGCCCGCACCAACAGCCGGGACGGCTACCTGTACGACGGCCGCCACGGCCGGCAGAAGAACTACGAGCCGAACAGCTTCGGCGGCCCGGTGCAGACCGGCCGTCCGCTGTGGGCCGCAACCGCCGTCGACGGCCTCACCGGCAACCACATCGCGCCCTCGCACGCCGAGGACGACGACTTCGTGCAGGCCGGCGACCTCTACCGGCTGTTCTCCGAGGAGGAGAAGCAGCGCCTGGTCGCCAACCTGGCGGGCTTCATCGCCAAGGTCTCGGCCGACCGCGAGGACATCGTGGAGCGGGCGGTCGACAACTTCCGCAAGGCCGACGCCGACTTCGGGCAGCGGCTGGACGCGGCGGTCCGGGAGCTGCGCAAGCAGTAGCCCCGCGCACGCCTCGGCCCGAGGATCCGGCTCAG
>NZ_LFVW01001435.1:0-548 GCF_001182915.1 Kitasatospora sp. MY 5-36 | reverse complement strand
TCTCGCCGAGCTGGTAGCCCACGCTGAGCACCGGGTTCAGCGCCGACAGCGCGTCCTGGAAGATCATCGCGATGTGCCCGCCCCGGATGGACCGCCGGGCGGCCGTGCCCATGGTCAGCAGGTCCTCGCCGCGGAACAGGATCCGCCCCGCGGTGATCCGCCCCGGCGGCATGTCCAGGATGCCCATGACCGCCTGCGCCGTCACCGACTTGCCCGAGCCGGACTCCCCCAGCACCGCCAGCGTCTCCCCCGCCGCGACGGAGTAGCTCACCCCGTTCACCGCCTTGGCGACCCCGTCCCGGGTGGCGAACTCGACGTGCAGGTCCCGGACGTCGAGCAGCGGCCCCTGGTACGGCGCCTTCCGCTCGTGCCCGGCGGTGTCCACCGCTGTACTCACGATGCGCTCCCCTCGCTCAGCGAAGCTTCGGATCGAGGGCGTCGCGCACCGCGTCGCCCAGCATGATGAAGGCCAGCACGGTGATCGAGAGCGCCGCGGCCGGGAAGAACAGCACGTACGGCGCCGTCCGGATCACCTTCTGGGCGGAGGA
>NZ_LFVW01001434.1:0-548 GCF_001182915.1 Kitasatospora sp. MY 5-36 | reverse complement strand
ACGTAGTACGTGTGGAGGTCGTCGACGGTGAGGTTGTAGGCGGGCTGGAGCGTGCTCCGATGCCGGACGGCCTCGATGCGCTGGGGCCGTCCGGCCGGGTCGCGCAGTTCGTCGCCGACCCTGAGGTCCACGGCGTCGATCCACTGCTTCTGGCTCTCGGACCAGAAGGGGTGGTGGTCGGTGCTGGTCAGGGACTTTCCGGAGCCCAGCGAGATGTCGGTGAAGCCACGGTCGTCCGGGGTATAGATGGCCGCAGAGACCCGACGGGGTCCAGTCACTCCGGTCGTGGGGTCGGTGGCGAGAACCTTGTCCCCTGCCTTGACGGTCTCGATCCTACGAGTGGATCCGTCCGCCATCAGGACGTGGGTGCCGGCCGGGAAACTGTTCATCCGGAGTCGGGGGCACGACGGAGGGAGCCGGTTGACGAGCTTCTGGATGAACTCGACGGCCTTCTCGCCCCAGGACCCGAACTTCTTGGCCCACTGGGCGAGTTTGGCGACGGCGGCACCGTCGCCGATGAAGGGGATCGCGCCGATGCAGGAGGTGAG
>NZ_LFVW01001433.1:0-286 GCF_001182915.1 Kitasatospora sp. MY 5-36 | reverse complement strand
GCCCAGGGCGCACGGGCAGGCGATGATCAGCACGGCGACGGCCGCGGTGAAGGCCTCGGTGGAGCTGTCGGTGGCCAGCAGCCAGACCACCAGGGTGGCCAGGGCGATCAGGATGACGGCCGGGACGAAGACCGCGGAGATCCGGTCGGCCAGCCGCTGGGCGGCGGCCTTGCCGTTCTGGGCCTCCTCGACCAGCCGGGCCATCCGGGACAGCTGGGTGTCGGCGCCGACCCGGGTGGCCTCGACCACCAGCCGGCCGCCCGCGTTGACGGTGGCGCCGGTGACG
>NZ_LFVW01001432.1:0-552 GCF_001182915.1 Kitasatospora sp. MY 5-36 | reverse complement strand
AACCCGCTGCCGATCTCCGTCCGGGTGCAGCCGGGCACCACCGTGCCGCAGCTGCTCGCGGCGCTGCGCGACGGGGTGCTCGACCTCGCCGCGTACGAGTGGGTCTCCCCCGGCCAGGCCCACCGCTGGACGCCCGGCGCGCGCGGGCAGCGGCCGAACAGCCTGGTCGTCCTGGAGCACCAGCCCGCCGCGGCGCACCACCTGCGGCTGGAGACCGACCTGGCCGCGCACGGCATCCACGTGGAGGGTCCGGCCCCGGCCGGCACCCTCACCTCGTACCCGATCACGCTCGCCGCCCACTACGACGCCACCGGCGGGCTGGTCCTCACCACCACCCACGACCGTGCCCTGCTCGCCGACCGGGACGCCGCCGAACTCCTCGACCAGAGCGCCCACCTGCTGCGCAGCTTCCCCGACCTGCCGAGCGGGCTGGGCACCACCGAGGTACTGCGCTCCACCCTGGCCGGACAGCCGGCGCCCCGGCTGGGCGAGCCCGCGGCCGGCGCCGCCGAGGGCACCGAGCCGGCCGCCCCGGCGGTGTGCCTGGACGTG
>NZ_LFVW01000141.1:0-21983 GCF_001182915.1 Kitasatospora sp. MY 5-36 | reverse complement strand
CGCCGCACGCTGGCCGCCCGCTGGTCCGGCGTCGCGGTCCGCGAGCCGTACCGGCCGCTGCCGCCGGCCGAGCCGGGCCTCAAGGGCGCCTGGCAGCGCTGCCGGGCCCTGCTCGGCGACCCGGCCACCTGGCGGGACCTGCTCTGGCTGCTGGTCGACCCGGTGATCGGCTTCACCGTGGCGCTGTTCCCGCCGGCCCTGGTCGCCTTCGGCCTCTTCGGCCTGCTGCAGCCCTGGCTCTGGGAGCCGATCGCCTCGGCCGACGGCAACACCTGGTACTGGTGGGTGCACGTGACGGACCCGGGCAGCGCCCGGATCGCCGTCCTGCTCGCCGTCCCGACCCTCCTGGCCGGTCCGGCGATCGCCCCCGGCGCGCTGCGCGGCCACACCGCGCTGGCCGGGGCCCTGCTCGGCCCGACCGCCCGCGCCGAGGCGCTGGCCGCCCAGCGCAAGGTCGTCCACCTGACCGAGACCCGGCGCGACGCGCTCACCGCCCAGGCCGCCGAACTGCGCCGGATCGAACGGGACCTGCACGACGGCGCGCAGGCCCGGCTGGTGGCCATGGGGATGAACCTGGGCGTCGCCGAGCGGCTGGTCGAACGGGACCCGCAGGCCGCGAAGCAGCTGCTCGCCGAGACCCGCCAGGCCTCCGCCACCGCCCTCAACGAGCTGCGCGACCTGGTCCGCGGCATCCACCCGCCGGTCCTCGCCGACCGCGGACTGGCCGACGCCGTACGGGCCCTGGGCATGGACAGCCCGCTGAACGTCACGGTCACCGCCGACCTGCCCGGCCGCGCCGAGGCACCGGTCGAGTCCGCCGTCTACTTCGCCGTCTCCGAAGCCCTGACGAACGCCGCCAAGCACGCGGGCGCGAGCCGGGTCGACGTCCAACTCTGGTACCAGGACGGCACCCTGAAGGCCCAGGTCACCGACGACGGCACCGGCGGCGCCGACCCCTCGCGCGGCACCGGGCTGCGCGGCCTGGAACGGCGGCTTGCTACCTTCGACGGCGTCCTGGCCGTCCGCAGCCCGCTCGGCGGCCCCACGACCCTGACGATGGAGCTGCCGTGCGAGTTGTCCTCGCCGAGGACCTCTTCCTCCTGAGGGACGGACTGGTCCGGATGCTGGAGGCCTACGACTTCGAGGTCGTGGCCGCGGTGGACACCGGACCGGCCCTCCTGGAGGCCCTGCTCACCGAACGCCCGGACGTGGCCGTCGTCGACGTGCGACTGCCCCCGACGTTCACCGACGAGGGCCTCCAGGCCGCCCTGGAGGCCCGCCGGCGGATCCCCGGACTGCCGGTGCTGGTGCTCTCCCAGTACGTCGAGCAGCTCTACGCCAAGGAGCTGCTCGCCGACGGCACCGGCGCGATCGGCTACCTGCTGAAGGACCGGGTCTTCGACCCCGACGAGTTCGTGGAGACGGTCCAGCGGGTGGCGGCCGGCGGCACCGCGCTCGACCCGCAGGTGATCGCCATGCTGGTCGGCAGCAACGAACGCAACAAGCCGCTGGACCGCCTGACGCCGCGTGAGCGCGAGGTGCTGGGCCTGATGGCGGAGGGGCGCTCCAACGCGGCGATCGCCGAACGGATGGTGATCACCGAGCGGGCGGTGAAGAAGCACACCGCCAACATCTTCCTCAAGCTCGACCTGCCGCCCTCGGAGGAGGACCACCGGCGGGTGCTGGCCGTGCTCGCCTTCCTCCAGGTCGCGCCCTGAGCCGCCCTCAGTCCTCGGCGCCCTGGGTCGTGGTTCCCTCGGGCGCGGTCTCCGCGGCCACCCAGTCGAGGTAGCCCGGACTGCCGCCCGTCACCGGCACGGCGACCAGCTCGGGCGTCTCGTAGGAGTGCCGCCCGGCCACGAACGCGCCCAGCCGGTCCACGAGTTCGGCCCTGGTCTTGAGGTCGATCCGCCACTCCCCGGCGTCCTGCACCTCGCCGTCCCACCAGTACACCGACCGCACGGGGTACACCTGGGCGCAGGCCGCCAGCCGCTCCCGCACCACGGCGGACGCCAGGGCCCGGGCCCGCTCCTCGCTCTCGTGGGTCGTGGTCACCACGACGAAGCGCCGCTCACTCGCTGTCATGCGCCGACGGTACCCCGGGACGGGTCGGCCGAATTCCCGTTGCCCCGGCCGGACGGCGGTTGCCACGATCGGCCGATGACGACCTTCACCGGCCCCGACGGCACCCGGCTCGGCTACCGCGTGCTCGGCCGGGGCGAGCCGCTGCTCGTCCTCGCCGGCGGCCCGATGCGCGACGCCGCGTACCTCGGCGACCTCGGCGGCCTCTCCGCGCACCGCGCCCTGCACGTCCTCGACCTGCGCGGCACGGGCCGCTCGGAGCGCCCGGTCGACCCGGCGGACCACCGGGTCGACCGGCAGGTGGCGGACGTCGAGGCCTTCCGGACCCACCTCGGGCTCGACCGGGTGGACCTCCTCGCCCACTCCGCCGGCTGCTCGCTCGCCACCCTGTACGCGCTGCGGCACCCGGAACGCACCGGTCGGCTGGTGCTGGTCACGCCCAGCCTCCGGATCTTCGGCAGCACCTCCTCCGAGGACGACTACCGCGAGGCGGCCGAGGCCCGCGGCCTCGCCGAGCAGGATTGGTACCCGGCCGCCCGGGCCGCCGTCCGCACCGCCTTCGCCGGCGGCGCCGCCGACCCCGACGCCGTGGCACCGCTCTTCCACGGCACCTGGGACGCCGCCGCCCGCGCCCACGAGGCCGACCGCACCGCCCAGAGCCACCCGGAGGCCGCCGCGGCCTACCACGGCGGCGGCTTCCAACCCGCCGACGTCCGCGCCGCCGTGGCCGAACTCGCCTCCCCGGCACTCCTGTTGGCCGGCGAGTACGACCCCGACCCGAGGCCCGGGGCGGTCCGCGCCACGGCCGCGCTGTTCCGCCACGCCCGTACCGCCGTCCAGCCCGCCGCCGGCCACTACCCGTGGCTCGACGACCCGGCCGCCTTCAGCCGTACGGTGGCCGCCTTCCTCGCACCCTGAAGCGGCGCGCCGCACGGACGGCCCCACCCCCGTCCCCGCCAACCCGCGAGGCCGCCGGGTCAGTCCCGGCGGGCCGTGTGGACGGTCATCGCGGAGAGGTAGAAGGCGTCCGGGCGGTGCAGGATCCCGGTGGGGGCGTCCTCGTCGAGCAGGGCGTCCAGGGTGGCCCGGTCCTCGGTGTCGAGCTGTTCGGCGAGCCGGTCGCGCAGCCGGGTCAGCTGGACGTGCAGGTAAGCGCGGACCGGGCCGGCGAGCGGGGCGGGGTGGTCGACCAGGAAGGTGCGGGTGCCGGTCGGGGTCAGCCCGGCCCGCCCGAGCATGGCCGGCCAGTCCTCGATCTCCTCGGTGCTGTCGGGCAGTTCGGCCCGCATGGTGGTGAAGCCGTCCTCGTGGGCGGCGTCCATCCGGGCCTGGAGGCCGGGCCGGCCGAGGCCGAAGTCGCGCGGCAGGTAGCGCGCGGGCAGGCCGCGTTCGGCGACGGCGAGCAGGCCGCCGGGCCGCAGCGCCCCGGCGAGCGAGGTGAGCGCGGCCTGCTGGTCGCCGAGGTGGTGGATGGCGTTGCCGGACCAGATCAGGTCGGCCTCGCCGAGCTTGTCGAACTCGGCGGGCAGGTCGGCCTGTCGGGTGCCGAGCCGGCCACCGGAGCGGACCCGGGCACGCTCCAGCAGGGCGGCCGACTGGTCGACGGCCACCACCTCGGCCGCGGGGAAGACCTCCGCCAGCAGTCCGGCGATCACCCCGGGCCCGCTGCCGACGTCGAGGACCCGCCGAACCGCGCCCTCGCCGTGCAGGCCGAGCAGCCACCGCCCGGCCTCGGTGACGGCGCCGGCTCGCAGGTCGCCCTCCAGCTCCAGGTGCGCGGCGAGCGCGTCCCAGTCGAAGTCGGCGGCGGGGACGTGCCCGTGGGAGTGCCCGTGGGACGGGCCGTGGGACGGGCCGTGGGAGTGGGAGTGGTCGTGCTGGTGCGCTGACATCAGGGTTTCTCCGATCGTGGGTTGACGAAAGCTTCCCCGCTCAGGCGGGCACGGCGGCACCGGACGCGCGGTACCGCACGACGGCCCGCTCGACCTCCTCCGCCGCGAGGTCGTGGTCGAGCGCGAAGGCGGCCGCCGCGCCCATCCCGGCGGCGGTGACCACCTGGGCGCGTGGGTCGGCGACGTTGCCGACCGCCCAGACGCCGGGGAGGCTGGTGCGGCCGGTCCGGTCGGTGGTGACCCAGCCGTTGTCGTCCCGGGCGCAGTCGAGGCCGAAGAGCAGCGCGTCCCGGGGCACCGGCTGCGGGAAGACGAACACCGCCTCGCGCGGCACCACCTGCCCGTTGGCGAGCTCGACGCCGCGCAGCCGCCCGTCGTCGGAGACCAGGCGGACGATCCGGCCCTCGACCACCCGGACGTCCCGGGCGGCGAGCCGTTCCCGCTCGTCGTCGGTCAGTGCGAGGGTGTGCGCGAGCAGCACCACGTCCGCCGACCACTGCCGCAGCAGCAGCGCCTGGTTGACCGCCCCCGGGCCGGTGCCGAGCACGCCGAGCGGGCGGTCGCGGACCTCCCAGCCGTGGCAGTACGGGCAGTGCAGCACATCCTGGCCCCACCGCTCGACCAGGCCGGGCAACTCCGGCAGGCCGTCCCGCAGCCCGGTGGCGACGACCACCCGGCGCGCGTGCAGCACCGGCCCGCCGGCCAGGTGGACCACGAAGCCCGGCGCCACGGACCCGGCCGGACCGGCACCGGCACCGGCGGGCTCGATGTGCTCGACCCGGGCGTCGATCAGGTCCGCCCCGTACCGGGCGACCTCCTCCCGCCCGACCGCCAGCAGCACCGCCGGGGGCATGCCGTCCCGGCTCAGGTAGCCGTGCATGTGGGCGGCGGGCGCGTTGCGCGGCTCGCCGGCGTCCACCACCGCGACCCGGCGCCGGGCCCGGCCCAGCACCAGCGCGGCGTTCAGCCCCGCCGCTCCGGCGCCGACCACCACCACGTCGTAGCGCTCGCTCTCCCTGCTCCCGGTCACCCCGGCTGTCCTGGTCGTCCCGGTCGTCTCGCCCATGGCGCTCACCTCCACCGCCAGGCTGCGGCCCACCCCACCGGATCGGCAAGCAATGTTGCCGCCTCAGCAAACCCCGGCCCCGAGCCGACCTCGCCCTCAGCCCACCTCGGCGGCCCGCGCCCCCGTCCGCCGCCAGTACGACCGGGCGGCCACCGCCAGCGCGACCCCGTACCCGGCGAACCCGCACATCCCCACCCAGGCGACCTCCAGCGCGCTCTGCTCACCGGCGAACTCGCCCAGCCTGATCCGCGTCACCCCGGCGGTGCACAGCCCCAGGTAGCCGACCCCGACCACCCCGTACGGCGCCAGCGTGGCCGCACCCAGCAGGGCCGGGGTGAGCGGCAGCCAGCGCGGCACCCGGCGGCCGCGCAGCGGCAGGGTCCAGCGCGGGAAGACCTGCCCCCACGGACGGACCAGCCCCCAGAGCAGGAACACCCCGAGCAGCGCCAGCAGCATCGTGCCGTCCAGTCCCCAACGCTCCAGGGCGAGCCAGAGCCCGGAGGAGCCGTTGCGCACATAGCTCGCGTACATCCGGTCACCGCTGATCCCCGCGAAACTGCCGCCGAGCGCCCAGACCAGCTTCATCAGCACGTACGGCACGAACGCCAGAGTCCCTGTCCAGGCGGCGAGTTGGACGAGCGGCGGGGCCGCCGTGGGAGCCGGCGCGGCCTGCCCGGCCCGGCCGGCACGGGCACCGGGCCGCAGTTCCAGGGCGGCCCTGGCCAGCAGTACCGCCCCCAGCGCCGCCAGGGCGCGCCCCACCGTGTCGGGGACGCTGTCCACCCGCTGGCCGAACACCAGCGTCACCAGGTCCATCAGCAGGCTCCAGGCCCCCACCGCGGCCGCCCCGCAGAGCAGCCACAGCAGCCGCTGCAGCCGCACCGGTTTCCGGCGCGCCACCAGCGCTCCGGCGACGGCCGAGAGCAGCCCCACGCCGACCACCACCCACCCCGGCCAGTGCGCGCCGAACAGCGCCGTCCCGCTCAGCCCGCACCCCGCCCCGAACCCGGCGTACCCGAGCCCCCAGCCGGCCACCGCCCACCCGCTTCTCACCATGCCGCCAGGCTCACCCGCGCCACCCGCCCCGCCCCTCCCCCGGCACGGTGATCCCCCTCCCCCACCCGGGGGACCCCGCACCACGCGCGGCCGATATCACTCCAACTCGCAGTCCCCGACGCACAACTGAGCCAGCACCAGGGGAACAACCCCATGCGAGGCTTCATCGGCAGCCTCGACCACGACGACCGTGTCCGGACCACCGGTGCCGCGAGCCTCCCCAGCGACCCGCTCGACGGTCAGCCCGGCGGTCACCGGCCTGCGCACCGTGGACCACGGCGCCACCATCGTCCGGCCCGGCCTCGACGACCAGCCGGGACGGGAAAGCGTGGCACAGTGTATTGCGGCGCGATACACTGGCACCATGAAGACCATCACGCAGCGCGAACTCGCGGCGCGGTCCAAGGCCGTACTCGACGACGTCGAAGCCGGCGAGATCTACCACGTCACCCGCAACGGCACGGAGATTGCCGAAGTCCGACCGATCAGCAACCGCCGACGGTTCGTCCCCGTGGAAGAGCTCCAGCGCAAGTGGCGGAGCGCACCCGCCGTCGACGCCGCACAGCTGCGGGCCGAGGCCGACACCTTCTACGGCGACGAGGACCGGGTCGAGGGCGGCGGCGACCCGTGGGAGCGCGCGTGAGCGAACGACGCCAGTGCGGCCTGCTCGACACCTGTGTGGTGATCGATCTGCCGCAGATCGATCCGGAACTCCTGCCGTTCGAGGTCGCCGTGCCCTCGGTGGTGCTGGCCGAGCTCTCCCAGGGTGTCGCCATGGCCAAGGACCCAGTGCAGATGCTGGCCAGGGCCCAACGGCTGGCCGACGTGGAGGCGGAGTTCACCGCCCTCCCGTTTGACCGTGAGGCCGCCCGGCGATTCGGAACACTGATCGCACTCACGATCCAGGCCAAGCGCGACCCCCGCCCTCGCCGCATGGGCCTGATGATCGCTGCCACCGCCGCCGCCCACGGCCTACCGCTCTACACCCGGAACGCGGACGACTTCATCGGCCTGGAGCAGGGGATCGAGGTCATCGCGGTATAGCCGCCCAGCCCCGCCCGGCTGTCGGGGCTGGGCGGGGCCGGGCGGGCCGGGGCTCATCCCCTCGGGGCGGCGAAGCAGTGGACGGTGACGGTGCGGCCGGAGGCCCACCGCTGGTCGCCGCTGCCGAGGTGGGTCCAGCCGAGGCGGCGGTAGAGGGCCACGGCGGCGGTGTCGGTGGCGAGGACGTCGAGCACGGGGTGCAGGCCGAGCGCCCGCGCGTGCGCCACGGCGCAGGCCAGCAGCCGGGCGCCGATGAGGTGGCCGCGCGCCGTGGGGGCGACGTAGAGGCGGCCGATCACGCTGGTGAGCTCCGGGCGGCCGCCGGTGCGGTGGCCCCACAGGGCGGGGGCGAGGTCGTCCGGGGTGCTGCGGGCGAGGCCGACGTGTCCGGCGAGCCGGCCGTCCGACTCGGCGATCCAGGCGGCGAGCTGGCCGTCCGGGGTCAGCCAGGCGGCGGGGCGGTCGGGCCAGTCGGCGGGATAGCCGTCGGCCGCGTGGACGTCGCCGAGCACCCGGACGCAGTCGGCGAGGTCGTCGGCGCGGCGCGGTCTGACCAGCACCCCCGCTCCGGCCTGCCGTGAGTGGGACGCGACGACGGTGGCGCGTTCTTCGAGGTCTGCCATGCCGGTACGTTACCGGCCGGGCCTCACCGTCGCAGCAGGTCGACGACCCCGGTCAGGTCCTCCTCGCCACCGCCGATCTCCAGCCTGCGCTCCATCAACCGGAAGTACGGCTCCAGCAGTTCGGCGCTCACCCCCTGCTCCTCGGCGGTGCCCAGCAGCGTCTGCCGGCCGGCCACCTGCATCGCCAGGTTGGACACCACGCCCTGGGTGTAGTCGCCGCTCTCCAGCTGCTCCGCGGTCCTGGCCACCGAGCCGGACATCGCGGCGAGCCAGCCGCCCAGCAGCGGCGCCAGCTCGCTCGGCGCCACGTCCTCGCCGCGGACCAGCGCGAAGGCGTGCGCGATCCCGGCGAACATCCCGTACATCCCGCTGAGCAGCGCCACGTCGTGCAGCGCCGCGTACCCGGCGTCCGCGCCCACGTACCGGGTGCCGGCCGGGACGGCGAGCGTGACCCCGTGCTCCTCGAACAGCTCGGACGAGCCGCTGTAGAACACGTACGCCCCGGTCGCCGGGACACCGATCATCGGCGGGACGGCCATGATCCCGCCGTCCAGGTAGCGGGCGCCTCGCTCCTCGGCCCAGGCGGCGCGGGCGCGGGCCTGCGCGGGGGTGCTGGTGACCAGGTTGACCAGGTCCTTGCCGGTCAGGTCGACGCCGTCCAGCGCCTCCGGCACGGAGGCGTCGTCGAGCAGGCAGACGACGACCAGCCGGTTCGCGGCGACCGCCTCCGCGGCGGTGGCGGCGACGGCGGCACCGCGGGCGGCGAGCCCCTCGGCGCGGGCGGCGGTGCGGTTCCAGACGGTCAGCGGGTGCCCGGCGGCGAGCCAGGCCCCGGCCAGCGCGGTACCCATCGCACCGAGGCCGAGCAGGGTGAGCGGGGTGGACGGGGAGAGCGAAGTGGAGGGGGTCTCGGACGCGTTCTCAACGGGGTTGGTTGCCATGGCAGTCAGCCTCCGCGCTGCCCCCGGAAACGATCAAGTACGCACTTCGGAGTGGGTGGTTACCCTGGGGTCAGTATCCAGGTCGGAGGTTCGGAAGGGGTGGGCATGGCGACCGTGCCGAGGCCGGGGGCGTACATCTGCGGGACGGACGCCGCGATGGACGTGATCGGCGGCAAGTGGAAGGTGTCGATCCTCTGGGCCCTGGGCGAGCGCCCGCGCTGCCGCTTCGGCGAGCTGCGCCGGCTGCTGCCGGGGATCACCGAGAAGGTGCTGGCCGCGCACCTGCGCGAGATGGAGGCGCACGGCATCGTGCACCGCGAGGCGTACGAGGAGGTGCCGCCGCGGGTCGAGTACGCGCTGACCGAGGCGGGGCACCGCCTCAACACGGCGCTGGGGCCGCTGGGCGACTGGGGCCGGGAGCACCTCCTGGGCGGGGCGCCGCACCCGGCGTAGCACCGCCACCCGGTGCGCCGTACCCGGCGTGGCGCGGGCCCTACGCGATCGCGGCCGACACCACCGCCGCCACCGCGATGTTGCAGGAGGCGGACACCCACACCGCCGGGTGCGGCTCCGGCTCGACCAGGATCGCGCCGAGCTTTCCCGGCGTCAGCAGGTCCACCAGCCAGAACGCGACGGCCATCAGCACCAGCCCGAGCAGGCCGTAACAGGCCGTCGACAGCAGGCCCTTGGCGAAGTCGGCGTAGGTGTACATGATCGCGGTGAAGACGATGCCGCCGATGCCGAGCAGCGCGGAGCTGAGCAGGACGGCGGCGTTGCGGTTGCGCTCGACACAGATCTGGTGGCCGAGCCTGCCGGGCGTCAGCAGGTCGACCAGGCCGATGCCGAGGAGCAGCAGCACCACGCCGAGGGCGCCGTAGGCCGCCGCCGCACCGAGCCCGTGCAGGATGTCGTTCATCGTGGTTCCAGCCCCCGGTCCGCTCACGCCAGCCCCCGACCGGCTGGTCAGGGCCCCCGACCGCCTTGGTCAAGGGTTGGCAAAAGATACCCCACCCGGGTGAGGGGCGGACCGGGATCCGGAAACCGGGGACGGGTCAGTCGTCCTCGTGCACCAGGTGGTCGACGCAGGCCGCGACGGCCAGCAGCAGGCCGGTGTCGGCGCCGTCGGCGATCTCCACCCCGTAGGTGTCGCGGATCCGGAACCACTTGCGGCTGATCCGGGCCAGGTCGTCGCCGTGCTGGTTCTCGATCCGGTAGTCCTTGTCGATCAGGTTGCCGTGGATCTTCAGCTCGCCGCCGGAGGCCAGCTCCACCAGGTACTTGTCCCGGAACGGGGTGAACAGCTTCTCCCGGACGGTGGCGACCACCTCGCCGTCGGCGTCCTCGATCTTCATCGCGTCGCGGACGGTGAGCATCTTCTCCTTCACCACCGCGACCACCCGCCCGTGCGCGTCCTTCAGCTCGAAGGTGTCCCGCAGCCGCAGGACCTTGCCGTCCACCAGGTACGCCTTGCGGCCCCGGTCGTCCTCGATCCAGTAGTCGTCGCCGACCGCGAACAGCTTCTCCCTGACCAGGTACCGCACCTGCGACCTCCTCGTGTTGACGTCCGCCCCATTCGACCCCGGACCCCCGGCCGCGGGAAAGCACCGCCACGGAACGGCCGACCGGAAACCCCGTCGCACAACGGCCCCCGATCCCCTTCAATACGGCCATGCACCCTGACCTCACCACCGCCGAACTGCGCAGCGAGCGCCTCGACCTGCTGCCGATCGCCCCCGGGCACGCCGAGGAGCTGGCGGCCGCGCTCGCCGACCCGGCCCTGCACGCCTTCACCGGCGGCCGCCCGGCCACCGTCGAGGAGCTGCGCGCCCGCTGCGCCCGGCTCGCCGCCGGCTCCCCCGACCCGGCCGAGGCCTGGGGCAACTGGGTGCTGCGGCTGCGCGCCGACGGCGCCCTCACCGGCTACGTGCAGACCACCGTCCGCCCCGACGGGGCCGAACTCGCCTGGGTGGTCGGCACCCCCTGGCAGGGCCGCGGCCTGGCCACCGAGGCCGCCCGCACCCTGCTCGCCCACCTCACCGCCGCCGGCGTCACCACCGCCCTCGCCCACATCCACCCCGACCACCACGCCTCCGCCAGGATCGCCACCGCCCTCGGCCTGCGCCGCACCGCCCGCACCCAGGACGGCGAGACCCGCTGGCAGGCCGACCTCACCCGCCCGTAACCCCTCGCGGCCCCGCCCTGGAATGCGGGCAGCGGGCGTGCGGTTTGATTGACGCATGGCATCTCGTGCACGTGTACGCGCCCCCGAACTGGTCGGGGCAGGCGGTTGGCTGAACACCGGCGGCAAGGAGCTCACGCTCGCCGACTTCCGGGGCAAGATCACCATCCTGGACTTCTGGACCTTCTGCTGCATCAACTGCCTGCACGTCCTGGACGAGCTGCGGGAGCTGGAGGAGGCGCACCGCGACACCGTGGTGATCGTCGGGGTGCACTCGCCGAAGTTCGTGCACGAGGCCGACCACCAGGCCGTGGTCGACGCCGTCGCCCGCTACGAGGTGCACCACCCGGTGCTGGACGACCCGGCGCTGGCCACCTGGAAGCAGTACGCCGTCCGGGCCTGGCCGACGCTGGTGGTGATCGACCCGGAGGGCTACGTGGTCGCCCAGCACGCCGGCGAGGGGCATGCCCACGCGCTCGCCCGGCTGGTCGAGGAGTTGGAGGCCGAGCACGCCGCGAAGGGCACGCTGCGCCGCGGCGACGGCCCGTACGTGGCGCCGGAGCCGACCGCGGGGAGCCTGAAGTTCCCCGGCAAGGCGGTCCGGCTGCCGAACGGCCACTTCCTGGTCGCCGACTCCGGCCACCACTCCCTGGTCGAGCTGGCCGAGGACGGCGAGACGGTGGTGCGCCGGATCGGCGACGGGCAGCGCGGACTGGTGGACGGCGACGGCACGGACGGCGAGGGCCCGCGGTTCAGCGAGCCGCAGGGCCTCGCGCTGCTGCCGGAGGGCTCGGCGTACGACGTGGTCGTCGCCGACACCGTCAACCACGCCCTGCGCGGCGTGCGCCTCGCCGACGGCCTGGTGACCACCCTGGCCGGCACCGGCCGCCAGTGGTGGCAGGGCTCGGCCACCGAGGGCCCGGCCCGCGAGGTGGACCTCTCCTCGCCGTGGGACGTCGCCTGGTTCGACGGCCGGGTGTGGATCGCGATGGCCGGCGTGCACCAGCTGTGGTCGTTCGACCCGGCCGCCGGCACGGTCGCGGTCGCGGCCGGCACCACCAACGAGGGCCTGGTGGACGGGCCCGCCGCCGAGGCCTGGTTCGCCCAGCCGTCCGGCCTCGCGGTCTCCGCGGACGGCGAGCGGCTCTGGGTCGCCGACTCCGAGACCTCCGCGCTGCGCTGGGTTTCACGTGAAACAGGGGCGGTCCGGACCGCCGTCGGCACCGGCCTGTTCGACTTCGGCCACCGCGACGGCGCGGCCGACCAGGCGCTGTTCCAGCACCCGCTGGGCGTCACCGTGCTGCCGGACGGCTCGGTGGCCGTCGCCGACACCTACAACCACGCGCTGCGCCGCTACGACCCGGCGAGCGGTGAGGTCAGCACGCTGGCCACCGACCTGCGCGAGCCCTCCGGGGCGGTGCTGGTGGACGGCGACATCGTGGTGGTCGAGTCGGCCCGGCACCGGCTGACCAGGCTGCGGCTGCCGGAGGAGGCGGTGCGGGTCGAGTCGGTGGCGCACCGCACCCGCCGCGCGGCCACCGAGGTCGCCCCGGGCGCCTTCCGGCTGGACGTGGTCTTCGAGGCGCCGAACGGCCAGAAGCTGGACGAGCGCTACGGCCCGTCCACCCGGCTGCTGGTCAGCTCGACCCCGCCCGAGCTGCTGGTCTCCGGCGCGGGCGCGGACACCGACCTCTCCCGTGAACTGGTGCTCTCCGCCGAGGTCGCCGAGGGCGTGCTGCACGTCTCGGCGATGGCCGCCTCCTGCGACGACGACCCGGAGATCGAGTACCCGGCCTGCCACGTGCACCAGCAGGACTGGGGCGTGCCGGTGAAGCTGGTCGCCGACGGCGCCCGCCGCCTCCCGCTGGTCCTGGCCGGGATGGAGTAACCCGGAACGACCCGCACCCGAACAACGCGGAAGGGGCCCGGCGGACGACCGCCGGGCCCCTTCCGCATCCGCCGTCAGCCCTCCAGGAAGGCCTTGAGCGCGCTCGCCAGCAGGTACGGGTCCTCCGCGCCGCACAGCTCGCGCGCCGAGTGCATGGAGAGCGCCGCGATGCCGCAGTCCACCGTCTTGATGCCCAGCCGCGCCGCCGTGATCGGGCCGATCGTCGTACCGCAGGGCATGGCGTTGTTGGAGACGAAGGTCTGCCACGGCACGCCCGCCTTCTCACAGGCGGCCGCGAACACCGCCCGCCCGACGCCGTCGGTCGCGTAGCGGTTGTTGACGTTGACCTTGAGGATCGGCCCGCCGTTCGGCATCGGGTGGTGGCCCGGCTCGTGCCGCTCGCTGTAGTTCGGGTGGACGGCGTGGCCCATGTCCGAGGAGAGGCAGACGGTGCCGGCGAGGGCCCGGGCCCGGTCCTCGGTGGTGCCGCCGCGCGCGTGCACCGTCCGGTCCAGCACGGTGCCGAGCAGCGGGCTCTGCGCGCCGGTGTCGGACTCGCTGCCGGTCTCCTCGTGGTCGAAGGCGGCCAGCACCGGGATGTACGGCAGGCTGGCGGCGCCCTCGGCGGTGGCGACGGCGGCGAGCGCGGCGGTGGCCGCGTGCACCGAGAGCAGGTTGTCCAGGCGCGGGGCGGCCAGCAGTTCGCGGTCGCGGCCCAGGTAGGAGGCGGGCTGGACGTCGTGGGTCATGAGGTCCCAGCCGGCCACGTCGGCGGCGTCCAGACCGGCCCGCTGGGCGACGTAGGAGATCAGCGCGCCCTCGTCGACCGGGCCGAGGCCCCAGATCGGGGTGAGGTGGCGCTGCTTGTCGAGCTTCATGCCCTCGTTGACCTGGCGGTCCAGGTGGATGGCGAGCTGCGGCACGCGCAGCAGCGGCTCGTCCAGCTGGACCAGCCGGGCGGTGCCGTCCTTGAGCGCGAGCCGGCCGGAGAGGCCGAGGTCGCGGTCCAGCCAGGCGTTCAGCGGGACGCCGCCGTAGATCTCCACGGCGACCTGCCGCCAGCCCTCCGAGCCGGTGTCCGGCACGGGCTTGACCCGCAGGTTGGGCGAGTCGGTGTGGGTGCCGACGATCCGGAACGGCGTCTCGGGGCCCGCCCCCTCCGGCAGGTACCAGGCGATCAGCGCGCCCCCGCGGATCAGGTAGCGCCCGCCGGCCGCGTCGTCCCACGCGTCCGTCTCGGCGACCTGCCGGAAGCCCGCCTTCTCCAGCCGCTCCGCGGCGCTCGCCACCGCGTGGTACGGGGAGGGTGAGGTGCCGAGGAACGCGATCAGGTCGTCGCTGTGCGTCCGGTCGAAGAATGCCTGGCGGGCGGCGGTCGACATGCTGCTCCTGGGTCGAGTGAGGGCCGAAGCCGGATGGGGAGTCGGCTTCGCACCTGAGCATATGCCCGTACACGGACAGGGCATTCGGAACACCTGGTTCGGTGCACGACCCGGACACGACCGTGAACCGCCGCGCACGGTCGGAGCTTTCCGCCGCCGGACGCACGCCCGGACGCACGCCCGGACCACGGCGCCGGACGCACGCCCCGGACCACGGCCCCGGACGCACCGAAGGGCCCGGTGGCAGCCGGGCCCTTCGGTGCGAGGGTGTGTCAGGCGGTTCGAGGGGTGCGCGGGCCCGGACGGGCCCGGCGGTCCCGGACGGGCCTAGAAGGCCTCCTCCGCCAGGTCCATGATCTCGTTGTCGATGCCCTCGGCGATCAGGCGCTGCGGGGCAACGGTCGGCAGGACGTTCTTGGCGAAGAAGCGGGCCGCCGCGACCTTGCCCTGGTAGAACGGGACGTCCTTCTCGGAGGCGCCGGCCTCCAGCTTGGCCAGGGCCACCACGGCCTGGCGCAGCAGCAGCCAGCCGACCACGACGTCGCCGGAGACCATCAGCAGGCGGGTGGTGTTCAGGCCCACCTTGTACATGTTCTTGACGTCCTGCTCGACCGAGGTCAGGTCGGCGATCAGCTTGCCGACGATGGCCTCCAGGTCGCCGGCGGCCTTGGCGAGCAGCTTGCGCTCGGCGGCCAGGGCGTCGCCGCCGGCGGCCGAGTCGATGAACTTCTGGATCTGCTCGTTCAGGGCGGTGAGCGCCTGGCCGCCGTCCTTGACGATCTTGCGGAAGAAGAAGTCCTGGCCCTGGATCGCCGTGGTGCCCTCGTACAGGGTGTCGATCTTGGCGTCCCGGATGTACTGCTCGATCGGGTACTCCTGGAGGTACCCGGAGCCGCCGAAGGTCTGCAGCGACTGGGCGAGCTGCTCGTAGGACTTCTCCGAGCCGTATCCCTTGACGATCGGCAGCAGCAGGTCGTTGAGGCGCTCGGCGGCCTCGTCGTGCTCGCCGCGCAGCTTGGCGGCCATCATGTCGTCCTGGGTGGACGCGGTGAACAGCACCAGCGCGCGCATGCCCTCGGCGTAGGCCTTCTGGGTCAGCAGCGAGCGGCGCACGTCCGGGTGGTGGGTGATGGTGACGCGCGGGGCGGTCTTGTCCAGGAACTGCGAGATGTCGGCGCCCTGCACGCGCTCCTTGGCGTACTCCAGGGCGTTCAGGTAGCCGGTGGAGAGGGTGGCGATGGCCTTCGTGCCGACCATCATCCGGGCGAACTCGATGATCTTGAACATCTGGCGGATGCCGTCGACCTTGTCGCCGAGCAGCCAGCCCTTGGCCGGGTGCTTGGCGCCGAAGGTCATCTCGCAGGTGTTCGAGGCCTTGAGGCCCATCTTGTGCTCGACGTTGGTGGCGTAGACGCCGTTGCGCTCGCCCAGCTCGCCGGTCTCCCAGTCGAAGTCGAACTTGGGGACGATGAACAGGCCCAGGCCCTTGGTGCCCGGCTTGCCGCCCTCGGGGCGGGCCAGCACCATGTGGATGATGTTCTCGGACATGTCGTGCTCGCCCGAGGTGATGAAGCGCTTGACGCCCTCGATGTGCCAGGAGCCGTCCTCCTGCTGGATCGCCTTGGTGCGGCCGGCGCCCACGTCGGAGCCCGCGTCGGGCTCGGTGAGGACCATGGTGGAGCCCCACAGGCGGTCGGTCATCCGCTTGGCGACCTCGAGCTGCTCCTCGGTGCCCTCCTCGGCGATGACGCCGGCGAAGGCCGGGCCGGAGGAGTACATCCAGATGGCCGGGTTGGAGCCCAGGATCTGCTCGGCGAAGGCCCAGATCAGCGAGTTCGGGGTGACCTGGCCGCCGATCGACTCCGGGATGCCCAGGCGCCACCACTCGGCGTCCATGAAGGTCTGGTAGCTCTTCTTGAAGGTGGCCGGGATCGGCGCGGTGCTGGTCTCCGGGTCGAAGACCGGCGGGTTGCGGTCGGTGTCGGCGTAGGACGCCGCGAGGTCGTTCTCGGCGAGGCGCGCGATCTCGCTGAGGATGTTCTTCGCGGTCTCGACGTCCATGTCCGCGAACGGTCCGGTGCCGTACACCTGCTCGCGGCCGAACACCTCGAAGAGGTTGAACTCCACGTCCCGCAGGTTGGACTTGTAGTGACCCATGGCCGTTATCTCCGGTTCGTCGCTTCCGGGAGACCGCCGCGTTCCGGCGTCCCGTACCCACCAGTAGGCATCATGATGCTACCCAGCGGTAACTTGGGCAAGCCCCCGCCGGCGAATCCGCTATGAACGTGGTCACGTCCCACAGCCGACGCGGCCACTCCTTGTCAGGATCGGTGCCAGCGGAGAGGGGTGCGCTCCCGCTAGCCTGTCCGTGTGTACGGATATGACCAGAACACATACCCGGGCGACCCCTACCAGCAGCAGGCGGGACCGCAGCAGGGCATGAACGGCATGCCCGGACCCGACGCCTACGGCGGGCAGTCGCAGGCCCCCCAGCAGTCCCTGTACCCCGAACCCTCGCCGCCCTCACTCGCGGACGCCGTCCGGGCCTTCACCACCGGCTCGATGGCGGTCGAGGACTTCCAGGCGATCTTCATCACCTCGAAGGTGCACTGCCCCCGCGGCGACCGCCCCGGCTTCCTGGCGCTGCACAACACCCCGACGCCGGTGATCCCGATGTTCAGCTCGCTGAAGGAGCTGCGCCGCTACGCCGGCAAGGACTCCAAGCACTTCACCGTCACCGGCGCCGAGGTCCTGGACCTGCTGCCGACCGGCTACGGCTTCGCGCTGGACATGGAGGGCGAGCACCGGATGGTGTTCGACGCCAAGGCCGTCGAGCAGATGGTCGACTTCACGATGCGCCGGATGTACGGCTGACCCATGCTGGACGAGGAGCCCCGCGCTCCTTCGTCACTACATAGTTCAACTTTCAACTTGCTTGTTGTTGAGGATTGAACTAACCTCATGGATGTAGGCCAGACACCCCCCGAAGGAGGCCGACATGCCCGCCGTGACCGTCGACAACCCGCTGACCCTCCCGCGCGTCACCACGCCGGACCCCGCCGTCACGAGCGCACGGCCGGTCCTCACCGTGGCGACCGCCCCCGAGGGCTACGAGGGCGAGGGCTTCCCCGTCCGCCGCGCCTTCGCCAGGATCAACCAGAAGTACCTCGACCCGTTCATCATGATGGACCAGATGGGCGAGGTGGACTACGCGGCCGGCGAGCCCAAGGGCACCCCCTGGCACCCGCACCGCGGCTTCGAGACCGTCACGTACATCATCGACGGAACGTTCATCCACCGGGACTCGCACGGCGGTGGCGGCACCATCACCGACGGCGACACCCAGTGGATGACCGCCGGCTCCGGCCTGCTGCACATCGAGACCCCGCCGGAGTCCCTGGTGCAGTCCGGCGGCCTGTTCCACGGCCTCCAGCTGTGGGTCAACCTGCCCGCCTCGGACAAGATGATCACCCCGAAGTACCAGGACATCCGCGGCGGCAGCGTCAAGCTGCTCAGCACCGAGGACGGCGGCGCGCTCCTGCGCGTCATCGCCGGCGAGCTGGACGGCCACCAGGGCCCGGGCACCACCTTCACCCCGATCACCATGATCCACGCCTCGATCAACCCCGGCGCCCAGATCACCCTGCCCTGGCGCGCCGACTTCAACGCCCTCGCCTACGGCCTCGCCGGCAACGGCTCGGCCGGCACCGAGCACCGCCCCTTCCACCGGGGCCAGGCCGTCGTCTTCGGCGACGGCGACTCGATCACCCTGCGCGCCGACGAGAAGCAGGACTCCCGCGACAACAACTTCGAGGTCGTCCTCCTCGGCGGCCTCCCGATCCGCGAACCCGTCGCCCACTACGGCCCGTTCGTGATGAACAGCCACCGCGAGCTCCAGCAGGCCATGGAGGACTTCCAGGCCGGCCGCCTCGGCACCATCCCCGCCGACGGCCACTGAGCCCGCCCGCTCGTGAGGGCCCGGACCGCACCCGGTCCGGGCCCTCACGCGTCCACCGCCTACAGCAGCGCGTACAGGGCCGAGGCGTCGTCGTGCGTCTTGCCGCGCGGCCAGCGCTCGCAGCCGGCGTCCGCCCGCTCCACCGCCCGGACCTGGGCGATCAGCTCGCCCGGCCCGGACTCGGCGAGCAGCCGCAGCACGTCGCCCCAACTGCCCAGCCCGAAGCGCTCGGTGTAGCGCGAGGCGCCGTCGGTGAGGGCGGCCAGCGCGTGCAGCCGGTCCAGCCGGACGGAGCCGGTCTCGGCGTGCTCGGCCGCCCGCGGGCTGGCGGCGGCGATCCACGGGCCGTTGCCCCGGTTGCGGGCGGCGCGCACGGCCAGCACGTACTCCAGGTGCAGCGCGGCCCGCTCGGCCGAGCCGGGGACGGTCTCCCAGACCTGCCGGCGCAGCTCCTCGCCGCCGGGGAAGCGCTGGTTGTCCCCGATCACCTTCGGCGGGCCGTCCTTGAACTCCAGCACCAGCAGGGAGTCGCCGAGCACCAGGTACTCCAGCGCCTCGCCGTGCCGCCGGGCCGCGACGACCATCGCGGCGGGGGTGTTCGGGTGGGCCAGGTCGCAGCGGCCGCCGTGCAACGCGGCCGTCTCCACGATGGCGTCGGCCAGACAGTCGGCGATCGAGCGGTCCGCCCGGTCGGTGAGCCGGGCGAGCAGGTGCACGCCCAGCCGGCGCACGTACCAGGCCGTCCCGTGCCGGCACCCGGACTCCAGGCCGACCGGCGAGCTCGCGCCGTCCAGCAGGACCAGCGCCTCCGGCGAGGCCACCGCGAAGTCCTCGCTCTCGCGGTCGGGCCGCCGTGCTTCCCCTGCGAGCTGTAGCTGCATCCCGACAGTGTGGCCGCCGCCCCCGGTCCGCGCCCAGACCCGTGCGCCGGTGTGGCGCGGGCCGGGGGCCGGCGCCCGGTGGCAGCCGGGGTGATTCGGCCATACCGTCGGACAGTGACCGGACGATTCGGCCAATCGGAGCGGGTCGGGTTTGGGATCACCTTCGGGTGTCCGGGCGGCCCGCGACTGACGAGGAGCGGAAGATGTTCTGGGAGTTCATCGTGTTGCTGGCCGCCTCGCTCGGCTTCCCGACCGCCGCACTGCTCTTCCTGATCGGCGGCCCGCGCTTCCCCGACGAGCAGCGCGGCCCCGAGAGCCGGGGCGCCGGGGCCGCCCGCCGCCCGTAGGGCCTGCCCGACCGCGGACGCGGGTCGAAGGCAGGCCCCGGGGTTTCCGGAATCCCCTGTGTTCCGGAAACCCCGGGGCTGTGTTCCGGAAGCCCCGGGGCGGACAGGGCCGTTACGGCTTCCAGGCCGGGTCGCGGCCGAGCAGTGCCAGGGCGCGGTCGAACCGGCCGGTGCCGCCGCCGGGTTCGAGCCCCGGGGCGAAGGCCCGGCCGGGCGCCCGGTGTTCCTCGGTGTTCGGGACGGCCTCGGTCACCGTCAGCAGCGCGGTGGCCAGCGCGTCGTCGCCGTCCACCGCCGCGACCAGCGCGTCCTGGGTGCCGAGCGCGGCGGCGACGTCCCAGCCGTGCACCAGGGTGTCCAGCAGGTGGAAGCCCACCGCCTGGGTGAGCGGGAAGGGGCCGCCGTCGCGGACCTCGGCCAGCCAGATCGGCCGGTCCGCGGTGGCCGCCTCCCGGAAGGCCGCGGTGAGGTCGGTCCCGGTGCGCCGGAAGGCGCCCGCCGGGTCGGCGCCGAGCGGGGCGTCCGCGAACAGCGCCAGGTCCGGCCCGGCGCCGCGGGCGGCCGCGGCGAAGCCCTGGTGCTGGCCGACGCAGTGCTCCAGCAGCTTGCGCAGCGTCCACCCCGCGCAGGGGGTGGGCAGGTCGAGCTGGTCCGGCCGTAGGCCGTCCACCACCTGGACGGCCAACTCCATGGCCTGTGCGTGCAGTTCGACGATCCTCATACGACAGCGACCTCCCGGCCGGCAGAGATGAATCCGATCACCTGATCAACAACGGTCGGCTCCGCGATAATCCTGCTGTGGCCCAGGCCCTGAGTGATGGTCAGCTCCAGCCGCTCCCCGTACGCCTCGCGCAGCCGGTACGCCTCGCTCGGCGGGACGACGGTGTCGCCCTCGTCGTGCACGACCAGGACCGGCCCGCCGACCGCCCCGACCCGGCGGGCCGCGTCGAAGCGCTCCCAGCCCCCGGCGTCCCCGCCGAACAGCTCCCGCTCGATCCGATCCCGCAGCGCCCGCTCGACCTCGGCGTCCAACCCGAGCCCGGCACAGAACGCGGCCGGGAAGAAGCCCACCCGGGACACCCCGGAGACGGCCGCCAGCCGGCCCGCCCGCAGGCCGTCGGCCAGCGCCCCGAAGGCCGCGCAGACGCCCAGCGAGTGCGCCAGCACGGCCTCGAACGGCCCGTACCGCTCCTGGAGCCGCAGCGCGAGCTCGCGGTACTCCGGCACGCCGGTGGTCCGGCCGCCGGAGTCGCCGTGACCCGGCGCGTCGAAGGCGACGACGCTCAGCCCGAGCGCCCGCAGCCGGGGCACGTACGGGGCGAACCGGGAGGCCCGGGAACGCCAGCCGTGCAGCAGCAGGACCGGCCGCTCGCCGCTGCCCCAGCGGTAGCCGACCACCGCCTTGCCGTTCACGGCGAGCCGCTCGGTGGCCGCCCGGCCGTGCACCTCCCGCTCCGACGCGCGCACCCGGCTGCGCCGGACCGGGTGCGTGAACAGCTCGAAGGCGGCCCGCCCGGCCAGGCCGGGGGCGATCCGGGCGGTGGGGTTGAGGGTCGTACGGATCAGTCCGCGGGTCGGGTCCATCGGGTCTCCCTGCTCTCGCGCTCCTTGTCCTGCCTCGTTCGCGGCGAGATATTAGCACGACCGTTCGTGCAGTTTTTAGGGCTTTCCGAGGCCGCCCCGGTGCACCCACTACCCTGGGCGGCACGCAGGGCGAGCGGAACAGACGAGCAGAACAGGGGCGCGGACGATGGCCGGAACGACCACGGACGGACGGGTCCTGCGCGGCGAGGAGACCCGCCGCGCGGTGCTGCGCCGCGCCGTCGGGATCGCCTCCGTCGAGGGCCTGGACGCGCTCTCCATCGGCCGCCTCGCCACCGACCTCGGGCTCAGCAAGAGCGGCGTCTTCGCCGGCTTCGGCTCCAAGGAGGAGCTGCAGCTGGCCACCGTCCGCGCCGCCCGCCGGATCTTCGCCGACGCCGTCGTCGCCCCGATCGCCGACACCCCGCCCGGCCTCGCCAGGGCCCGTGCCCTCTGCGAGAGCTGGCTGGCCTACTCCCGCGCCCGGGTGTTCCCCGGCGGCTGCTTCTTCTACGAGGTCACCGCCGAGTTCGACGCCCGCCCCGGCGCCGTCCGGGACGCCCTGGCCGGCTGCGCCCGGGAGTGGTCCGACACCGTCGTCGAGACCCTCGCCGCCGCCCGGGCGGCCGGCGCCCTGCGCCCCGACACCGACCTCGGGGACCTCGCCTTCGCCCTGATCGCCGTCCTGGAGACGGCCAACTCCCAGGCCGTGCTGCACGACGAGGACACCCCGTACGAGCGGGCCGGCCGCCTGCTGCTGCGCCTGCTGCGCGCCGAGGCCGCCGACCCGGCCGACCCGGCGCTCGCCTAACGCTCCGTCAGCACCCTTTCAACGAAGGCCGCTTGGGCCAGCAGAAGCTCGTCCCCGCCGGGCGCGCCGACCACCTGGAGGCCCAGCGGCAGCCCGTCCCCGGTCCGCCCGGCCGGCAGGCTCAGCGCCGGGCGCCCGAGGAAGCTCCACGGCAGCGACATCACCGCGTCCCCCGTGCTGTGCAGGCCCTCCGGCGCCCCGCCGGTCGCCGAGGGCGCCAGCCACAGGTCCACCCCGGCCGCCGCGCCCGCC